>NZ_WKDB01000060.1:0-37789 GCF_021606215.1 Pseudomonas sp. PA-5-4B
CGGACAACCGCACAACAAAACAGCCCAGGTCTCGTCTACACAACGTTCCGCGCCGCATGCGGGGGCCGCCTCCCACCTGCTCGCCACAACAAGCCTGCTCGCCACAACAGCCCACCTGCCACAGACTTCGTGTTAACCGGTTGTGTAGATACCTATGCTCATCGCGGGCAAGCCTGGCTCCCACAGGTGAACGCGATTCCCTGTGGGAGCCGGGCTTGCCCGCGATGACGCCAGGCCTGCCAGCCCAATTGCGCGCCCGATAAGTACCGCGCAATAAAAAGAAACCCCACACTCAATAACCGACACAAAATATCGAATCCCAGCCAAATATCAGAACTTATCTCAATTTTTCCCGACTGCTTGCCATCTTTCACCCCTGCGGTTAGGGTTGAGCTTATGAAAACCTCTCACACCCTCATTCAGCTCCGCCAGCACCGCAGCCTGTGCCTCGTCAGCGCACGACTGCCAGGCTGAATCGATCTGCCTCGTCCCAAGCTTCGCCCCCAATAACAGTTTTACGGCAGGCCGCCTTTTCTCGGCCCCTACTACAAAGGATTTCCCGATGAGCATGCTCAAAGACCCGTCTTCGAAGTACCGCGCGTTCCCGACCATCGATATCCCGGACCGCACGTGGCCGTCGAAGACCATCACTGAAGCGCCGATCTGGTGCAGCTCCGACCTGCGTGATGGCAACCAGTCGCTGATCGAGCCGATGGACGCCGCGAAAAAGCTGCGTTTCTGGAAGACCCTGGTGTCTGTAGGCGTGAAGGAAATCGAGGCCTCGTTCCCAGCCGCGTCGCAAACCGACTTCGACTTCGTGCGCACCTTGATCGAAGACAACCACATCCCCGCGGACACCACCATCCAGGTGCTGACCCAGGGCCGTGAAGACCTGATCGCACGTACTTTCGAATCCCTGCGCGGCGCTAAAAAGGCCATCGTGCACTTGTACAACGCCACATCGCCGTCGTTCCGCCGCATCGTGTTCAACCAGGACAAAGATGGCATCAAGGCCATCGCGGTCAACGCGGCCAAGCTGTTCGTCAAATACGCCGCCCAGCAGCCGGAAACCCAGTGGACTTTCGAGTACTCCCCAGAGACCTTCAGCGCCACGGAGCTGGAGTTCGCCAAGGAAGTGTGTGATGCGGTGATCGAGGTATGGAACCCGACGCCAGAGCACAAGATGATCCTCAACCTGCCGGCCACGGTTGAATGCGCGACACCCAACATCTATGCCGACCAGATCGAGTGGTTCGGCCGCCATATCAACCGTCGTGACAGCGTGATCATCAGCCTGCACACCCACAACGACCGCGGCACCGGCGTGGCTGCTACCGAGCTGGGCCTGATGGCCGGCGCTGACCGTGTCGAAGGCTGCCTGTTCGGCAACGGCGAGCGTACCGGTAACGTCGATCTCGTGACCGTAGCCTTGAACATGTACACCCAAGGCCTCGACCCGCAGCTGGACTTTTCCGATATCGATGGCGTGCGCAAAGTCGTCGAGGAGTGCAACCAGATTCAGGTGCACCCACGTCACCCGTACGTCGGCGACCTGGTGCACACCGCTTTCTCCGGCTCCCACCAGGACGCAATCCGCAAGGGCTTTACCCAGCAGAAAGCCGACGCGCTGTGGGAAGTGCCGTACTTGCCGATCGACCCGGCGGATATCGGCCGCAGCTACGAGGCGGTGATCCGCGTAAACAGCCAGTCGGGCAAAGGCGGCATCGCCTACCTGCTGGAGCAGGAGTACGACATCAGCTTGCCACGCCGCATGCAGATCGAGTTCAGCCAAGTGGTACAGGCCGAGACCGACCGCGTGGGCCTGGAGATGACTGCACCACAGATCTACGCCTTGTTGCAGCGTGAATACCTGCAAGCCAACACCCCGTACGCGCTGGTCAGCCATCGCCTGCAGGAAGAAAACGGCAATAGCACCGTGGAAGTGGAAGTCTCGGGCAAGGGCCAGGGCGAAACCAACCTGCGCTGGAACGGCAAGGGCTACGGCACTTTGGAAGCGCTGGTGGCGGCGCTGCCGATCAAGGTTGAGATCATGGACTACAACGAACACGCGATCGGCGCCGGTACCCATGCCAAGGCGGCGGCTTACATCGAGCTGCGCGTGAACGGCGAGCGTCCGGTGCATGGTGTGGGGATTGATGAAAATATCACCACCGCGAGCTTCAAGGCGGTGTTCAGTGCGCTGAACCGCTCGTTGAGCCAGCTGGAAGCGAAGGCGGCGTAAGCGCTGTCGCGGTAATGCAAAAGGCCCCTGGGTGAGAATCCAGGGGCCTTTTTATTTGTGGTGTCTGCTAGGGCCTCATCGCGGGCAAGCCCGGCTCCCACATTTGGAATGCATTCACCTGTGGGAGCGGGCTTGCCCGCGATAGCGGTCTGTCAGACAAACTGAAAGTCATCGGCATCCAGATTTGCCGGAAACCTGGTGCGATACGCTGCCAACTCTGCCGCATTCAGGCACACCTGAAACACCCCATCCGCCTCCCCGGCACTCAGCAGGGTCTCACCCTGGAAATCCAGCACCTGGCTGTCTCCGGTGTAGGCGAAGCCTTTGCCATCGGTACCCACCCGATTGACTGCCGCCACGTAACACAGGTTCTCAATAGCACGCGCCGGCAGCAAGCGGTTCCAGTGCTGACGGCGCGCACCCGGCCAGTTCGCGGTGTACAGCAGCAGGTCAGTGTCCTGGGCATCACGGCTCCACACCGGGAAGCGCAGGTCGTAGCAAATCAACGGGCGTATACGCCACCCCTTCAACTCGAACTGTACCTGGCGCTCGCCGGGCGTGTAATGGTCGTGCTCGCCAGCCATACGGAACAGGTGACGCTTGTCATAGTGCAACACTTCCCCGTCCGGGCGTGCCCATAGCAGACGGTTACGGTGGCTGCCGTCGGCAGCCTGGATGATCACGCTGCCGGTGATCACCGCGTTGTACTTCGCCGCCTGGGCTTGCAGCCAATGATGAGTCGGGCCATGTTCCGGCTCGGCAAGGGTTTGCGACTCCATGGAGAAACCGGTGGTGAACATCTCCGGCAGTACAATCAGGTCGGCGCCTTTGGCCTGCTCCAGCAACAGCTCGAAATGTTCGAGGTTGGCCTGACGGTCATGCCATACCAGGCTGGTCTGGACCAAGGCGATATTCAGGTCGGGCAATGCAGTCAAATCACGCATAGTTTCTCCGCCGCGTGTTGCAGCGTCTCCTCGCGTTTGGCAAAGCACAGGCGCACCAGGCGCTGGCCTTGCGGCGGGCTCTGATAGAACACCGAGACGGGGATGGTCGCCACGCCGTGTTCGCGGGTCATCCACAGTGACATGGCGACGTCATCCAGGTCGGGGCGAATCTGCGAGTAATCCACCAGTTGGAAGTAAGTGCCGGCCACCCGGGTAAAGCTGAAACGCGACGGCGCCAGCAGGTCGCAGAACAGGTCGCGCTTGGCCTGATAAAAGGCCGGCAATTGCTCGACGTGTTCCGGGTGTTCGGCCATGAAGTCAGCCAAAGCGTACTGCAAAGGGGTCACGCCGCAAAAGTTGACATATTGATGCACCTTGCGCAGCTCGGCGGTCAGGGCCGGGGGTGCGACCACGTAGCCGGTTTTCCAGCCAGTGACGTGGTAGGTCTTGCCGAAGGAGCTGACCACAAACGCCCGCTGATACAACTCTTCGTGGGCCAGCACGCTGACATGGGGCACGCCGTCGAACACCAGGTGTTCGTAGACCTCATCGCTGATCAGGTAGATATCGCGGTCGCGGATAAGCTCGGCCAACTGGTCCAGCTCGGCCCGACTGATCAACGCGCCGGTGGGGTTGTGCGGCGAGTTGAGGATGATCATGCGCGTGCGCGGCGAGAGCGCAGCCTTGATCTTGTCAAAGTCGAGCGCGAAGCCTTGCAGGCTCAATTGCACATGCACGCAACGGCCACCGGCCAGCTCGACCGACGGCTCGTAACTGTCGTAGCTGGGGTCGAACACGATGACTTCATCGCCGTTGCGGATGACCGCCTGGATCGCGCAAAAGATCGCCTCGGTCGCGCCTGGGGTGATGGTCACTTCGCTGTCGACATCCACTGTAGCGCCATAACTGCGGGCGATCTTGGCCGCCACTTGTTGGCGCAACACGGGCAGGCCGGTCATCGGTGCATATTGGTTATGGCCGAGGGCGATATGCTTGCCCACGGCATCGAGCAACCCTTGAGGGCCATTAAAATCGGGAAAGCCCTGGGACAGGTTAAGCGCGCCGGTTTCGGCAGCCAATTGCGACATTGTAGTAAAAATGGTGGTGCCGACATTCGGCAGCTTGCTGGTGATCATCGGAGGCCCCTGCAGGTGAGCCCCAAGTTTTAAGCTGCCCTAAGCATCGGGTCAAGGCACAAACCACCGCGCACAAAAAAGGGCTCCAAAGGAGCCCTTTTTGCAGCGTGTCGCTCACAACTCAAAGCGGCGCTTATTTCTTGTCGCGGCGCTTCTTGTCGGCCTTCTTGTGGTGAGTCATCAAACGACGCTTCTTGTTCACCTGACGGTCAGTCAGTGTGTTCTTGTTGCCTTCGTATGGGTTCTCGCCACCCTTGAACTCGATACGGATCGGCGTACCGACCAGTTTCAAGACACGGCGGTAGGTGTTTTCCAGGTAACGCACGTAGGACTTGGGCACCTTCTCGATCTGGTTACCGTGGATCACGATAATCGGCGGGTTGGCACCACCCAAGTGGGCGTAACGCAGTTTGATCCGACGGTTGTTGACCATCGGTGGCGCGTGCTCGCCAACCGCGTCTTCCAGGATCTGGGTCAGGCGGTTGGTCGGCCAGCGAGTAACCGCAGACTTGAACGAGTTCTGCACGGACGCGTAGAGGTTGCCCACGCCGGTGCCGTGCAGTGCCGAGATAAAGTGGATATCGGCGAACTCGACGAAGAACAGCCGACGTTGCAGCTCGATCTTGACGAAATCGCGCTCGCTCGGCGTCATGCCGTCCCACTTGTTGATCGCGATGACCAGGGCACGACCGGCTTCCAGGGCAAAGCCCAGCAAGTTGAGGTCGTGGTCCACCACGCCTTCGCGGGCGTCCATCACGAAGATCACCACGTTGGCGTCTTTGATCGCCTGCAGGGTTTTGACCACCGAGAACTTTTCAACTTCCTCGTGGATCTTGCCGCGCTTGCGCACACCGGCGGTGTCGATCAGCGTGTACTTCTCGTCGTTACGTTCGAACGGGATGTAGATACTGTCGCGGGTAGTACCCGGCTGGTCATACACGATGACCCGGTCTTCACCGAGCATGCGGTTAACCAGGGTCGACTTGCCGACGTTCGGACGGCCGATGATGGCGATCTTGATACCGTCTTTTTCGCTCGGGCCAGGAATGCGCTTGGCTTCCTCACCTTCGGCAACGATCTCTTCCTCGCCCTCTTCTTCCTCAGCGTCATCCTTGGGGAAGTCGCGCAGGGCGATTTCCAGCATCTGGGTGATGCCGCGACCGTGGGCACCGGCGACCGGGATCGCATCGCCCAGGCCCATTGGGCTGAATTCGGCACGGGCCGCTTCAGGATCGATGTTATCGATCTTGTTGGCGACCAGATAGGAACGCTTGTTGCGCTTGCGCAGGTGCTCGCCAATCATCTGGTCGGCAGCGGTGTAGCCCGCACGGGCGTCCACCAGGAACAACACAACATCGGCTTCTTCGATAGCGAGCAGCGACTGCTCGGCCATCTTTTCGTCCATGCCATGCTCGTCACCGGAGATACCACCGGTGTCGACAATAATGTAGGAGCGCCCTTGCCACTTTGCCTCACCGTATTGGCGATCACGGGTCAGACCGGACAAGTCGCCAACGATGGCGTCACGAGTCCTGGTCAGGCGGTTGAACAAGGTGGACTTGCCGACGTTAGGTCGGCCCACCAGGGCGATTACGGGAACCATGCGGCTCTCCACTTCGTTATTTCAGAAAATACAAAAGCCGCTGCAAGGCAGCGGCTGGTGCTCGGGGCAGCATAGTCAAATGCCGCATGCCCCGCCGAAGCGGGGCCGCCTGGGTTTTACCCCAAGCATAGTTGCTTACTTGATGGTCAGGGCTTCCAGCTTGCCGCTGTTGCCAAACACGTAAAGCATGTTACCCACAACCAGCGGACGCGCACGCAGACCGTCGCTGTCGATACGCTCGCGGCCGACAAAACGACCGTCTACCTGGCTCAGCAGGTGCAGGTAACCTTCGAAGTCACCTACCGCTACGTAGCTGGAGAACACTTCCGGTGCCGACAGTTGACGGCGAGCCAGGGAGTCGTTGCTCCACAGCGCAGTGGTGGAACGCTCGTCGACACTTTCAACGGTGCCGGAAGCGAGGCTTACGTAGACGCTGCCGAACCCTTGGGCGACACCGGCGTAGCTGGAAGCATCACGCTGCCAGTTGATGCGGCCGCTTTGCAGGTCCAGCGCCGCAACACGGCCCTGGTAAGTGGCCACGTAAATGGTTTCACCCGACAGCAGCAGGCCGCCGTCGATGTCCACTACGCGGTCCAGCTCGGAGCGACCTTGCGGGATGGCCACACGGGTTTCCCAGGCCGGCACGCCGTTCTGAGTATCCAGGGCGACCACTTTACCGGTCGACAGGCCAGCAACGGCCAGGTTGTTCGTCACAATCGGACCACTGGTACCGCGCAGGGTCAACACCGCCGGGGTGCTGTCATACAACCAGCGCTGGTTACCGGTGGCGGCATCCAGGCCGATCACACGGTCATCCTGGGTTTGCACCACGACGATATCGCCGTTGGTGGCAGGCGCGGAGAGCACTTCACTGGTCACCCGAGCGCGCCATTTCTCTTCACCCGTTGCCGAGTCCAGAGCCACCACGTCGCCTTTAAGCGTACCGATCAGCACCATGCCGTAGCCGACGCCCACACCACCGGAAACCGGCAGCTCGAGGTCTTTCTTCCACTTCACGTCGCCATTCATACGATCCATGGCCATGACAACGCCAGTGGAGTCAGTGGCCACGATGTTGTCGCCGTCGATTGCCGGCTGCAACAAGTTGTACAGGTCGCCCTGGCCGTCACCGACGGAGCGGCTCCACTGCTTTTGCAGGACCACTTCTTCCTTGAAGCTGGTCAGCTCGGCAGGAGGCAGTTCTTTTTTACTGTTGCTGCTGCAACCCGCGGCCAGAACGGCCAGAGCCAGCAATGCTGCATGTTTCCAACGGATCACGTCACGCATCCCCTTTGGCCAAGTCGTCCAGCTTGATTTGTAAGCCACCGACCGCTGCTTCATCAGACAGCGCCGCCTTGGCTTTTTGGTACGCAGCATAGGCTTCGTCGGTACGACCCAATTGGACCAACAGGTCGCCCTTGAGCTCTTCACGAGTGGCCACAAATGCCTTGTCAGCATCGCCGTCGAGCAGTTTGAGTGCTTCGTCAGCCTTGTTCTGTGCCGCCAATACCTGCGCCAGGCGCTGACGTGCGATTTCACCCAGGGTCGGGTTGGTCGGTTTGTCGGCGATGGCCTTCAGCTCGGTGGCTGCGTCATCCAGCTTGCCGGTGTCGACCGCAACTTTCGCGACGAACAGGCTGCCGTACTGGGCGTAGGTGCTACCGCCAAATTCGTTTTTCAGCTTGCCGGCAAGGTCCGCCACTTGGGCTGGATCAGGCTTGCCGTCCGGCGTCAGCGTGGTTTCCAGCAATTGCTGATAGAGGATCGAGGCGCCTTGGGACTGGTTGGCCTGATACTTGTGCCAGGCTTGCCAGCCGAACACCACCACTAAAGCCAGCAGACCGCCAGTAACCAGGGGCTTGCCGTTACGCTGCCACCAGTCCTTGAACTCGGCCAGTTGCTCATCATCAGTACTCGACACCCCAATACTCCTTAATCGCTAAATTCGGCTGTTCGACAGCTTCAACCCTGCACGACGCAGGTGGCCAAGTGCGCGGCGAGCGCATCAAAGGCAATGTTCTGTTGCTCGCCCTGGCCACGCAGGGGTTTGAAACCTATCACTTGCTGGGCCAGTTCGTCATCGCCGAGGATCAGCGCATACAGCGCGCCGCTCTTGTCGGCCTTCTTGAACTGGCTCTTGAAGCTGCCGGCGCCGGCATTGATCTGCAGGCGCAGGTTCGGCAGTTGGTCACGCACTTTTTCGCTCAGGGCCAGGGCTGCCAGTTCGGCGGCCTCGCCAAAGGCGCATAGGTACACGTCCACCTGACGGGAGATTTCTTCCGGGACCTGCTCCAGGGTTTCCAGCAGCAGGATCAGCCGCTCGATGCCCATGGCGAAACCTACGCCGGTGGTCGGCTTGCCGCCCATTTGCTCAACCAGGCCGTCGTAGCGACCACCGGCACACACGGTGCCCTGGGCGCCGAGTTTGTCGGTGACCCACTCGAACACGGTCTTGCTGTAGTAATCGAGGCCACGCACCAGTTTAGGGTTGATGACGTAGGGAATACCGGCCGCATCCAGGCGAGCCTTGAGGCCCTCGAAGTGCACGCGCGATTCGTCGTCCAGGTAGTCGGCCATTTTCGGCGCGTCGACCAGTACGGCTTGGGTGTCGGCGTTCTTGGTATCGAGGACGCGCAACGGGTTGGTTTTCAGACGGCGCTGGCTGTCTTCATCCAATTTGTCCAAGTGAGCAGACAGATACTCGACCAGGGCAACGCGATAGCGACCCCGGGATTCGCTGGTGCCCAGGCTGTTGAGCTCAAGCTTGACCGCGTCGCGGATGCCGAGCAGGCCCCACAGGCGCCAGGTCAGCACGATCAGCTCGGCGTCGATGTCCGGACCATCGAGGTTGAACACCTCGAGGCCGATCTGGTGGAACTGGCGATAACGGCCTTTCTGCGGGCGCTCGTGGCGGAACATCGGGCCGATGTACCACAACTTCTGCGGCTGGCCACCACCGGTGAGACCATGCTCGAGCACGGCACGCACGCAGGCGGCTGTACCTTCCGGACGCAGGGTCAGGGAGTCACCGTTGCGATCTTCAAAGGTGTACATCTCTTTTTCGACGATGTCGGTCACTTCACCGATGGAGCGCTTGAACAGCTCGGTGAACTCGACGATCGGCATGCGGATCTGTTTGTAACCGTAGTTATCCAACAGGCGCGCGACCGTGCTCTCGAAGTAGCGCCACAGTGGCGTCTGCTCCGGCAGGATGTCGTTCATGCCACGAATGGCTTGCAGAGACTTGCTCACATCTAATCCTTAAATTCGTTCTTAGCCGCGCGCGATCAGCGCTGCGTCAGCCGCAACCTTTTCAGCTGCTTTCTCGCGGATCAGCTTTTCCAGATGATCCACGAGATTCTCATTCGTCAGTTTCTGCGACGGCTTGCCGTCGATGTAAATCAGGTTCGGTGTACCGCCAGTCAGGCCCACATGGGCTTCCTTGGCTTCACCCGGCCCATTGACCACACACCCGATCACCGCTACATCCAGCGGCACCAGCAGGTCTTCGAGGCGAAGCTCCAGGTCGTTCATGGTTTTCACCACGTCGAAGTTCTGCCGCGAGCAGCTCGGGCAGGCAATGAAGTTGATGCCACGGGAACGCAAACGCAGGGATTTGAGAATGTCGTAGCCGACTTTCACTTCCTCTACGGGGTCTGCCGCCAGGGAGATGCGGATAGTATCGCCAATCCCTTCGGCGAGCAGCATACCGAGACCCACCGCAGATTTCACTGTGCCTGAGCGCAAACCGCCCGCTTCAGTGATACCCAGGTGCAGCGGCTGCACGATTTCCTTGGCCAACAGGCGGTAGGCTTCTACCGCCATGAACACGTCGGAGGCCTTTACGCTGACCTTGAAGTCCTGGAAATTCAGGCGTTCAAGGTGCTCGACGTGGCGCAATGCCGACTCAACCAGCGCGGCTGGGGTTGGTTCGCCGTACTTTTTCTGCAGGTCTTTTTCCAGCGAACCGGCGTTGACGCCGATACGGATGGGAATGCCACGGTCACGTGCCGCGTCCACCACGGCGCGCACACGGTCTTCGCGACCGATGTTGCCCGGGTTGATGCGCAGGCAGTCCACACCCAGCTCGGCCACACGCAGAGCGATTTTGTAGTCGAAGTGAATGTCGGCGACCAGCGGAACCTTGACCAGTTGCTTGATGCGGCCAAAGGCCTCGGCAGCGTCCATGTCCGGTACGGATACGCGCACGATGTCCACACCGGCGGCTTCCAGACGGTTGATCTGGGCGACTGTGGCGGCAACATCATTGGTGTCGCTGTTGGTCATGCTCTGCACTGCGATAGGGGCATCGCCACCTACCGGTACGGAGCCGACCCAGATCTTGCGCGATACGCGACGTTTGATTGGAGATTCGCCGTGCATGACTATTGTCCCAACTTGAGGCGAGCAGTCTCGCCACTGGTGAACGGCGCCACGTCCACAGGCTGGCCGTTGTAGGCCACTTGCGCGCCACGGGCAAAGCCCAGACGCAGCGTCAAAGGAGGCTTGCCGCCTTGGTCAAGCGTATCTCCCTTACGCTTCAGACCGCTAAACAGCACTTTGCCATTGCCATCGGTGACTTGCGTCCAGCAGTCAGCGATGAAGGTAATCTGGATATGCCCGTCGCCGGCGATCAATGCCGGGGTGGTGGGAGGCGAAATCGCGGCCGGGGCCGGGGCCACTGGTGCGTTAGTCGCCGGGGCCTGCGCCGGAGCAGCCGGAGCAGCTGGCGTATGCGCCTGGGCAACCGGGGCAGCCGGTACGGTTGGAGCCGGCACAGCAGCGGTGGCTGCAGGTGCAGTGCCCGCTTCCGGAGTCGGTTGCTCGGTGGTAGCCGGCGCTTCCGAGGCGGCCTGCCCTTGGGCAACCGCCTGGTCTTCCGGCTCATCCAGCGGGTGAATCTGGGTGGTGCCGTCGGCGCTTTCGACTTCGACGTGCTCCATGGCGTTGCTGGTAAGGTCTTTGGTGCGTTGGGAGGCCTGGTCTTGCCACCAGACGAAACCGCCACCCACCACGGCAATCAGCAGCAACAGGCTGACAATCCGCAAAATAGTGTGGGAAACCCGTACCGGCTCCTCGATGCGGCCCAGGCCATGCACATTGCTGCCCTGGGAATCGGTGCCGGTGAACTGGTCAAATTCCTGGACCAGTACCGCCTGGTCGATGCCCAGCAACTTTGCATAGGCGCGGATATAGCCGCGGGCAAAAGTATGCCCAGGCAGCTTGTCGAACGCGCCGGCTTCCAGGTTGCCCAGGGATGTGGCGGTCAAATTGAGCTTGAGGGCCACTTCTGCCAGCGACCAACCATTGCTTTCGCGGGCCTGACGCAAGGTCTCGCCTGGGTTTACGCGATTAGCTGCTACAACTTCCGGGTGCGCCGCTTTCATCATTGCTCCGACAGGTATTGCTGATATTCCGGCGTACCGGGATAGAGTCGTTCGAGTTGCTGGCCAAACTGTGCGGCCGTGTCGCGTTCTTCATGAACCGTCGCCAGGCGCACACCGAGCAATAGACTACGTGCATTTTGCCCGCTGAGCAGGCTAAAACGCTCGTAAAAGTCACGTGCCGGCACATAATGCCTGTCTTCGTAAGACAACTCAGCCATTTCGAGTAAAGCCCGTGGCTGGCGATTGTTCAGGTGCAGGGCTTTTTCCAGTTGCTGACGACCGCTGTCGCGCAGGCCAAGGCGTATCGAGGTCACCCCAAGGTTTTCGAATACTCGCGAACGCTCAGGATAAAGGGTATCGGTACTGGCTTGCTGGAAATAGCGGGACGCCTGGTCGTAACGTTGCTGCGCAAACAGAAAACTGCCGTAGTTGTTCAGCAGCCGCGGGTCGGCAGGACGTGCGGCCAGGGCCTTGTGAAAATACGCGTCGGCCAGTTCAGGCTCGGCCTGGGCCTGGAATACCAGCGCCAGTGCGGCATTGGCATCGGCGTCGTCGCCGTCCAGCTCAAGGGCTTTTTTCAACGGCACCTTGGCCTGTTCGCTCATGCCCTGGCGCAGATAACCCAAGCCCAATTGCACATAGGCAATTCGCGCCTCGTCACGGCCTTTGCCGGTTTGCATGGGGCTGTCATGGCCCGATGAAACACAACCGGCCGCGAGACCGGTAAAAAGCAACAGCAGCGCAAGGCGCAAGGGCATAGAGGTCCTCTCTCAGATTCGATTCACAGCAATTTGCGGCAAATCTTCGGCGGCGTTAAGTTCGCGCACGGCGATATAACGCTCACTGCGGCGGGTGCGATCCATCACTTGCCCGACCAGTTGGCCACAGGCGGCGTCGATGTCTTCACCACGGGTGGTGCGCACAGTAACGTTGTATCCGGCCTGGTGCAGTTGATCCTGGAAACGACGGATGGCGTTGTTGCTCGGCCGCTCGTAGCCAGAATGGGGAAACGGGTTAAACGGAATCAGGTTGATCTTGCACGGGGTGTTCTTGAGCAGTTCGATCATTTCGACCGCGTGCTCAACTTTGTCGTTGATGTCCTTGAGCATGGTGTACTCAATGGTCAACACACGCTTTTCGCCCAGGGTCGCCATGTAACGCTGGCAAGATTCGAGCAGCATCTTAAGCGGATACTTCTTGTTGATCGGCACCAATTGGTTACGCAATGCGTCATTCGGTGCGTGCAACGACAGCGCCAGGGAGACGTCGATGTGCTTGGCCAGCTCATCGATCATCGGCACCACGCCGGAAGTCGACAGGGTCACACGGCGCTTGGAGATGCCGTAGCCGAGGTCGTCCATCATCAAATGCATGGCGGCAACGACGTTGTCGAAGTTCAGCAGCGGCTCACCCATGCCCATCATCACCACGTTGGTGATGGCACGGTCGACGGTTGCCGGGACGCTGCCAAAGGATTTGTTGGCAATCCACACCTGGCCGATGACTTCGGCGGCGGTGAGGTTGCTATTGAAGCCTTGCTTGCCGGTGGAGCAGAAACTGCAGTCCAGGGCACAGCCTGCCTGGGACGAAACGCACAAAGTGCCGCGCTTGCCCTGGGGAATGTAGACGGTCTCGACGCAGCTGCCGGACGCCACGCGCACCACCCACTTACGGGTGCCGTCGGTGGAGATGTCCTCGCTGACAACCTCGGGACCACGGACCTCAGCAATGGCCTTGAGCTTGTCGCGCAGGGCCTTGCTGACGTTCGTCATGGCGTCGAAATCGTCGACACCAAAGTGGTGAATCCACTTCATTACCTGACCGGCACGGAAACGCTTCTCCCCGATTGAGTCGAAGAATTTTTCCATTTCCTGTTGAGTCAGACCCAGCAGGTTGGTTTTAACAGTCGATGTAGTCATGGATTCACCCTCACTCTTTAAGCCGATGCTTAGCGAGCGGTTACTTCAGTAGCAGCGAAAAAGTACGAGATTTCGCGAGCAGCAGCGGCTTCGGAGTCCGAACCGTGAACAGCGTTGGCGTCGATGGACTCAGCGAAGTCAGCACGGATAGTGCCGGCAGCGGCTTCTTTAGGGTTGGTAGCGCCCATCAGCTCGCGGTTCAGAGCGATAGCGTTTTCGCCTTCCAGAACCTGAACAACAACAGGGCCGGAGATCATGAAGGCAACCAGGTCGCCGAAGAAGCCACGAGCGCTGTGCTCAGCGTAGAAGCCTTCAGCTTCAGCTTTGGACAGTTGCTTGAGTTTCGAAGCTACAACCTTCAGGCCGGCTTTTTCGAAACGAGTGGTGATCTCGCCGATGACGTTTTTTGCAACAGCGTCAGGCTTGATGATGGAGAAAGTACGTTGAACAGCCATGGTGTAACTCCAGAAACGGTAATTTACGAAAAATTAAACCCGCGAATTATACGCGGGTTATTAGGTATTGCCTAACTGCGTAAAAAGTCGGCTCAGTCGTCTGCTTCTTCGATCCACAGACCCTGAATCGCCTCCAGGACCTTTTCGCCACCCCGGTCAGGAATGTCGTCGAATTCCGGCAGCGCCATTACGAGGTCGCGCAATTTGACGAAGTTCACGGTAAGAGGATTGACCTCAGGATGAGCTTCAGCAAGTTGTATAGCGATTTCTTGTACATCAACCCATTTCAGGCTCATGACATTTCCTTGAATCAATGCGGCGCTTCGGCTGCATGGTTGAGGGAATATTTCGGAATTTCGACGGTAATGTCTTCCGTGCCGACCTTTGCCTGACAGCTTAGGCGAGAAGTCGCCTCAAGGCCCCAGGCGCGATCCAGAAAGTCCTCTTCCAGCTCGTCCGCTTCTTCGAGAGAGTTGAAACCTTCGCGAATCACGCAGTGGCAGGTCGTGCAGGCGCAGACACCGCCGCAGGCGCTTTCGATCTCGATGTGGTTGTCATGGGCAACCTCGAGGATGGACTTGCCGGTCTCAGCCTCCACAACCATACCGTCCGGGCAATGCTCGGCGTGTGGCAGAAAAATGACCTGCGGCATTAATTATTCCTCGATTTCATTCAGGTTGCGCCCGGCCAGTGCGGCTTTCACCGTCTGATCCATGCGGCGGGCGGCAAAAGCATCAGTCACTTGCGACAGGCGCTTGGTCTGCTGCTCGATGGCGTAACCATCGTTGCCTTTCATCAGTTCGGCCAGTTCCTGCATTTGCAGGTCGATAACCATGCGCTCTTCAGCATCCAGCAGACGCTCGCCGTCGGCTTCCAGGGCGCCCTGCACAGCTTCGAGCAGGCGCTGGGCATCGACTTGCTGCTCGCGCAGCACGCGGGCGACCTTGTCGTCACCGGCATATTGGAACGAATCCTTGAGCATCTTGGCGATTTCGCCGTCGGTGAGGCCGTAGGACGGCTTGACCTGAATGCTGGCTTCAACGCCCGAGGCCAATTCACGCGCTGCTACGCTGAGCAGGCCATCGGCGTCGACCTGAAAGGTCACGCGAATTTTCGCCGCACCGGCCACCATCGCCGGGATGCCGCGCAATTCAAAGCGCGCCAGGGAGCGGCAGTCGCTGATCAGTTCGCGCTCGCCTTGCAGCACATGAATCATCATGGCCGTCTGGCCATCTTTGTACGTGGTGAAATCCTGGGCGCGTGCGACGGGGATGGTGGTGTTGCGTGGAATCACCTTCTCCATCAGGCCGCCCATGGTTTCCAACCCCAAAGAAAGCGGGATCACGTCGAGCAGCAGCAGTTCGCCACCCTCGCGCTTGTTACCGGCAAGCGTGTCGGCCTGGATAGCAGCGCCGATGGCGACTACTTGGTCCGGGTCGATTTCTGTCAGTGGCTGGCGACCGAAAGCTTCGGCAACCGCTTCGCGAACGCGTGGGACGCGCGTCGAACCGCCGACCATGACCACTGCGGCCACGTCTTCCAGCTCGATACCGGAATCACGTACAGCCCTACGGCACGCCTTGAGGCTGCGAGCGACCATCGGTTCGATCAGCGCATCAAAGGCTTCGCGAGTCAGTTGAGCCGACCAGTTACCGTAGGAAACTTCAACAGAATCAGCGTCAGTCAGTGCTTCCTTGGCCGCACAGGCAGTTTGCAGCAGATTACGCTGCGCGCCCGGGTCCAGATCAGCCGACAAGCCAGCGCTGGTGATGATCCAGCCTGCAATGGCATGGTCAAAGTCATCGCCGCCCAAGGCGCTGTCGCCCCCGGTGGCCAGTACTTCAAACACACCGCCGGTCAGGCGCAGAATCGAAATATCAAAAGTACCACCGCCCAGGTCATAAATAGCCACCAGGCCTTCAGCGTGCTGATCCAGGCCATAGGCCACCGCCGCTGCGGTCGGCTCGTTGAGCAAGCGCAACACGTTCAGGCCCGCAAGCTTCGCGGCGTCCTTGGTGGCTTGACGCTGTGCGTCATCGAAATAGGCAGGAACGGTGATCACTGCGCCGACCAGTTCGCCGCCCAAGGTATTTTCTGCGCGCTGACGCAGCACCTTGAGGATATCGGCCGACACTTCAACCGGGCTTTTCGGGCCTTGGACGGTGTCGATGAACGGCATATGGGATTCGCCGCCAACAAAGCGGTACGGCAGCTGGTCGCCCAATTGCTTGACGTCGGAAAGACCGCGACCCATCAAGCGTTTAACCGACAGCACGGTATTCAACGGGTCACTGGACGCTGCCAGCTTGGCCGACTCACCGACTTCAGTGCGATCAGCGTGATAACGCACAGCGGAGGGCAGGATCACCTGGCCATTAGCGTCGGGCAATGGCTCGGACAGGCCGCTGCGCAAGGCAGCAACCAGGGAATTGGTGGTGCCCAGGTCAATCCCGACCGCCAGGCGACGCTGGTGTGGTTGAGGGCTTTGGCCGGGTTCGGCGATTTGCAGTAGGGCCATGGTAATCAGGTCTTATCTGTCTATCAGGCGTGCATCACGGGCAGCACTGGGTTAATCGTCGAGGCGCTCTTCTAGCTGGCGCACTTCGTAGGTGAGCTTGTCGAGGAACTGCATGCGCCGCATCAGGCGTTCGGCCTGTTCACGTTGCGCTGCATCATCCCAACAGGCTGCGAAGCTTTCATTGAGCTCATCCTGGGCCGTTTTCAGACGACGCTTGAAGACCGCGACACCGGCTATATCAGCCTCGTCCTGCAAGTCTTCGAGTTCTTCGCGCCACTGCATCTGCTGCATCAGGAAGTCCGGGTCGTGCACCGTCACTTCGATCGGCAACTCACCACCGTTCAACGCGAGCAGGTAGCGCGCGCGTTTGGGCGGGTTTTTCAGCGTCTGATAGGCTTCGTTGAGGCTGGCCGATTGCTCCAGCGCCAGGCGCTGCTCACGCTCGGAAGCGTCAGCAAAGCGGTCCGGATGCACCCCACGCGCCAACTCTCGGTAGCGCGTGGCAAGCTGCTCAAGGTCCAGCCGAAAGCTCGGCTGCAGCTCGAATAAAGCGAAATGACAAGGAGTACCCACGAATAGCCTCAGATGTTGAAGCTTTCGCCGCAGCCACATTCACCGCGCACGTTGGGGTTGTTGAACTTGAAGCCTTCGTTCAACCCTTCCTTGACGAAATCGAGTTCGGTGCCGTCCAGGTAGGTCAGGCTTTTAGGGTCGATGATCACTTTCTCGCCGTGACTTTCGAACACCTGGTCCTCTTCAACCACCTCGTCGACAAACTCCAGCACGTAGGCAAGGCCGGAACAGCCCGTGGTGCGAACACCCAGACGAATCCCCTCACCTTTACCGCGCCCATTCAGGGAGCGGCGAATGTGCTGCGCAGCCGCTTCTGTCATGCTGATAGCCATCGTTGACTCCTTACTCGTCGCCAAATGCTTAGATCAAGCCTTTCTTCTGCTTGTAGTCGCGAACGGCCGCCTTGATGGCGTCTTCGGCGAGTACCGAGCAGTGAATTTTCACTGGCGGCAGGGCCAGTTCTTCGGCCAACTGGGTGTTGCTGATGGTGACAGCCTCATCCAGGGTCTTGCCTTTCATCCACTCGGTAGCGAGGGAGCTTGAGGCAATGGCGGAACCGCAGCCGTAAGTCTTGAACTTGGCGTCTTCGATAACGCCAGCGTCGTTGACCTTGATCTGCAGGCGCATCACATCGCCGCACGCCGGAGCGCCGACCATGCCGGTGCCGACATCAGGGTCTTCCGCGTTCATCTTGCCGACGTTGCGCGGGTTTTCGTAGTGGTCGATGACCTTTTCGCTGTAAGCCATGGTACTGAATCCTCACTCATCAGGGCCGCTCTGGAACCCTGTAAAAACGCCTGCGTTTTCCGCCACGTTCTTACAGAGCTTGGGTGGCGGCTTCTATAGTTAGTGTGCCGCCCACTCGATCTTGGAGATATCGACACCGTCTTTGTACATGTCCCACAGCGGCGACAGAACGCGCAGCTTGTTGACGGCTTCGCAGACTTTCTGCGCGGCGTAGTCGACTTGCTCTTCGGTGGTGAAACGGCCGAACGTAAAGCGGATCGAGCTGTGTGCCAGTTCGTCGTTGCGGCCCAGGGCGCGCAGAACGTACGAAGGCTCAAGGGAAGCCGAGGTGCAGGCCGAACCGGACGAAACCGCCAGGTCCTTGAGCGCCATGATCAGCGACTCGCCTTCGACGTAGTTGAAGCTCAAATTCAGGTTGTGCGGTACACGGGCAGTCATGCTGCCATTGATGTACAGCTCTTCAAGGTTCTCGACCTGCTTGTAGAAGCGATCGCTCAGCGCCTTGATACGGATGTTTTCGGCAGCCATGTCTTCTTTGGCTACACGGAAGGCTTCGCCCATGCCGACGATCTGGTGAGTCGCCAGGGTGCCGGAACGCATGCCGCGCTCGTGACCGCCGCCGTGCATGGTCGCTTCGATGCGCACGCGAGGCTTGCGGCTCACGTACAGCGCGCCGATGCCTTTAGGGCCGTAGGTTTTGTGGGCAGAGAACGACATCAGGTCGACTTTCAGCTTGGACAGGTCGATGTCGACCTTGCCGGTGGACTGAGCAGCGTCGACGTGCAGCAGGATGCCTTTGGAGCGAGTCAGCTCGCCAATGGCTGCGATGTCGTTGATGGTGCCGATTTCGTTGTTCACGTGAATCACGGAAACCAGGATGGTGTCTTCACGCAGGGCCGCTTCGATCATGGCCGGGGTGACGATACCGTCGGTGGTTGGCTCAAGGTAGGTAACCTCGAAACCTTCACGCTCCAGTTGGCGCATGGTGTCGAGGACAGCCTTGTGCTCAATCTTGGTGGTGATCAGGTGCTTGCCCTTGGTCGCGTAGAAATGCGCCGCGCCCTTGATTGCCAGGTTGTCGGATTCGGTAGCACCGGAAGTCCAGACGATTTCCCGCGGATCGGCGCCTACCAGGTCGGCGACTTGGCGACGAGCATTCTCGACCGCTTCCTCGGCTTTCCAGCCGAATACGTGGGAACGGGAGGCTGGGTTACCGA
This sequence comes from Pseudomonas sp. PA-5-4B, assembly GCF_021606215.1. Lineage (NCBI taxonomy): Bacteria > Pseudomonadati > Pseudomonadota > Gammaproteobacteria > Pseudomonadales > Pseudomonadaceae > Pseudomonas > Pseudomonas sp. PA-5-4B. The sequence continues at coordinate 18,742 of NZ_WKDB01000060.1, forward strand.
AGTTTCCGTCAACCAGCAGGCATTCGCTCATCTTTTGCGCGACACGCGGATCAACCGGGGTGGTCGCTGAGTAATCAAGGTAAATCGGCAATTTCATGGACTTTCTCCTAAATCAGGCTGGCTGGCGTGCCGTTAGCTCTTCGGCTGTCACTCGACGGCGGACGCTTCAATCTTGTCCAGACGCGGCGCCTTGGTGTTGCAACGGCGCTGGTCCTGACGCTGGGCTACTTCTTGCACCTCACGGCGAGTCACAAGATCAGCCAAGCTGATACCACTCAAAAACTCATGGATCTGCAGGCTCAAGTCACACCACAAGTGGTGGGTCAGGCAGGTGTCGCCGGCATGGCAGTCACCCAAACCCTGGCATTTGGTGGCATCGACGGATTCGTTCACCGCGTCGATCACCTGAGCTACCTGAATGCCCTGCATATCGCGGGACAATTGATAACCGCCACCCGGCCCACGCACGCTGGAAACCAAGTTGCTACGGCGCAATTTGGCGAACAGCTGCTCGAGGTAGGACAGGGAAATGCCTTGGCGCTCGGAGATATCGGCCAGGGACACCGGCCCAGTTTGCGCGTGCAAGGCCAGGTCAAGCATGGCGGTCACCGCGTATCGGCCTTTTGTAGTCAGTCTCATGGACAAGTACCAAGGTGTTTCAGAATGGGAGCAAGTATGCGATTCCCGAGTATTTAAGTCAACTATAAGACCTAGTACTTTAGTCAGGATTACCCGTAAAAAGGGCGCGCGAATAATAGCAGGGTGGGGTGGGGACGAACAGCGGGAACCGGGCCACGACTCAATCTCAAGACCAATGGAAGCCAAATGTGGGAGCTGGCTTGCCTGCGATAGCGGTGGGTCAGCACCCCCTAAATGAGCTGGCAGACCGCTATCGCAGGCAAGCCAGCTCCCACAGAAGGTTTTATCGCGCTTAAGATTTAGCCAGCCTTGGTGGTGGCAGCTTCAACCTTGATCTCGGCGAAGTCTTCTTCGCGCAGCTCAGGCAGATCTTTTGCGCAGTAGCTACTGCCCAACTCCTTCAATGCGCCGCACATACCGTCCAGCTTGCCATCCACGGCCTGCAGGTGGTCGAGCAACTGGCCAATGGCACGCGCCACCGGGTCGGGCATGTCTTCGCTGACACCGTAGGCATCGAAACCGATCTTCTCAGCCATCGCTTTGCGCTTGGCTTCCTGCTCGTCGCCGAGCTCCGGCTTGACGATGATGCGGCCGGGAATGCCCACCACCGTCGCGCCAGGCGGCACAGCCTTGGTCACCACAGCATTGGAGCCCACTTTGGCACCCGCGCCGACAGTGAACGGGCCAAGCACCTTGGCACCCGCCCCCACCACTACGCCATCGCCCAATGTCGGGTGGCGCTTGCCTTTATTCCACGTTGTGCCACCCAGGGTCACGCCCTGATACAGCGTCACGTCATCACCGATTTCGGCGGTTTCGCCAATCACGATGCCCATGCCATGGTCGATAAAGAAGCGACGACCCACCTTGGCGCCTGGATGAATCTCGATTCCGGTCAACCAGCGCCCAAAGTTCGACACCAGCCGTGCCAGCCATTTCCAGCCCATGCCCCATAAGACTGCGGACAGGCGGTGAATCCAGATCGCGTGCATGCCTGGGTAGCAGGTCAGCACTTCAAAGGCGTTGCGCGCCGCCGGGTCACGGTGGAAAACACTCTGGATATCTTCTCGCAAACGCTCGAACATTTTTAATCCTTCCGCTTAAGAAGCTCACCACGGGCCGCTTTCTGGGTTTCCGTGAGGATGCCACGCAATATGTTCATTTCTGCCCGGCTTACCGAGCTACGGCCGTACAAGCGACGCAGGCGTGCCATCAAGTGCCGTGGTTTTTCCGGATCGAGAAACTCGATGGCCACCAGGGTTTGCTCCAGGTGCTCATAGAATCGCTCCAACTCGTCCATGGTGGCCAACTCGCCACTCTTGGTCGATGCGACCTCATCCTTCTCGACCTTGCTCGGCTGGCCTTCTGCAGCCAGCCAGGCCATGCGCACTTCGTAACTCAACACCTGCACCGCTGCCCCGAGGTTCAGCGAGCTGAACTCAGGGTCTGATGGGATGTGCACGTGGTAATGACATCGCTGCAGCTCTTCATTGGTCAGGCCGGAGTCTTCACGGCCAAACACCAAAGCGATTTCAGCGCCACCTGCAGCCTCTTCCACCACCTTGGTGCCGCATTCGCGCGGATCCAGCAGTGGCCAGGGGATTCGACGGTCGCGAGCACTGGTGCCAAGCACCAGGTTGCAGCCGACCAAAGCGTCTTCCAAAGTGGCGACGACCTGGGCTTTTTCAAGGATGTCATTGGCGCCGGATGCACGGGCATCGGCCTCGTGGTGCGGGAACACACGCGGCTCGACCAGCACCAGGCGCGTCAGCCCCATGTTTTTCATGGCTCGCGCCACCCCGCCGATGTTGCCGGGATGACTGGTATTGACGAGGACGACACGGATGTTTTGCAGCAAGGGAGGCGCTCTCGGACACAGGAAAGGGGAGCAAATCTTACAGAACAGCCTAAGGTTATGCCATGAAAGCTAACGTCGTCCTTCACCTGAAGAAAGTTTCTGCTAGAATGCCCGGCTTTCTTTAACAACCTTAGGTGACACATCCATGCAGCCCATGCTGAATATCGCGCTGCGCGCCGCCCGCAGCGCCAGTGAATTGATCTTCCGCTCCATCGAGCGCCTGGATACCATCAAGGTCGACGAAAAAGACGCCAAGGATTATGTATCCGAGGTGGATCGCGCCGCTGAGCAAAAAATCATCGACGCGCTGCGCAAGGCCTACCCTACCCACGGCATCCTCGGTGAAGAAACCGGCTTGCACAAAGGCAGCGGCGAAGGCGAAGACTACCTGTGGATCATCGACCCACTGGATGGCACCACCAACTTCCTGCGCGGCATCCCACACTTTGCAGTCAGCATTGCCTGCAAATACCGTGGCCGCCTGGAACACGCCGTCGTACTCGACCCGGTTCGCCAGGAAGAATTCACCGCCAGCCGTGGCCGTGGCGCCCAGCTGAACGGTCGTCGCCTGCGCGTCAGCGGCCGTACCAGCCTGGACGGCGCCCTGCTGGGCACTGGCTTCCCGTTCCGTGACGACCAGATGGACAACCTGGAAAACTACCTGGGCATGTTCCGCGCCCTGGTTGGCCAGACCGCCGGCATCCGCCGCGCCGGTGCTGCCAGCCTGGACCTGGCGTATGTTGCCGCCGGTCGTTTTGATGCGTTCTGGGAGTCAGGCCTGTCCGAATGGGACATGGCTGCAGGCGCCCTGCTGATCCAGGAAGCTGGTGGCCTGGTGAGCGACTTTACCGGTGGTCACGATTTCCTTGAGAAAGGCCATGTGGTCGCCGGCAACACCAAATGCTTCAAGGCAGTACTGACGGCGATCCAGCCGCACCTGCCGGCTTCGCTGAAGCGCTAAGCGAGCGAGCACAAAAAAAGCACCCCGAGGGGTGCTTTTTTTGTGCCTGGGATTTGCTATCCCAGCAGCCAACACAATCCAATGTGGGAGCTGGCTTGCCTGCTCCCACACTTGGATTGATGTCAGCCTTACTGCTGGTTTTGGCCCAGGATCAGACGACCTTCCTTATCCACTGGAATCTGTCCGCCCGGATCACGGTCCATACGCACGGAACCTTCTTTGCCATCCAGGTTGTAGCGCACGTCATAACCCACAACCTTGTCACTGATATCGTTGACCGTGCTGCAACGCTGCTGCGTGGTGGTGTAGGTATCGCGGTTCTGCATACCTTCCTGCACCTTGTTACCGGCGTAACCGCCACCGACAGCACCGGCTACAGTAGCCAGCTTCTTGCCATTACCGCCACCGACCTGGTTGCCCAACAAGCCACCGGCCAGCGCGCCAACCACGGTGCCGACGATTTGGTGTTGATCCTGCACCGGCTTCTGCCGGGTCACGGTGACGTCCTTGCAGACCTCACGAGGGGTTTTGATCTGGGTTTTCACCGGCTGCACTGCCAGCACTTGCGCATACTCAGGGCCGCTTTTTACCAGGCTGTAGGTGGCAACAGCACCCCCGGCAGTCACACCGACAGCACCCAATACCGCACCAACCAGTAACGACTTGTTCACGTGAACCTCCTGACCATCACAAGCGGACCGAAACGTCCGCGCTATACCCAGCCTTGGAGCAAAAAAAAAGGCACGAGTTCAATACTCGTGCCTTATTTGTAACAGCGTATCAACGATCGCCCATCAAGGACGGTCGTCGACCTCCTTGCCGGTAGCGGCAGGCGGGATCAAATCTTCGCTGTTGAGGTTCAGCCAGATCAGCACCACGTTAGCGATGTAGATCGACGAGTAGGTACCCGCCAGAACGCCGATGAACAGTGCCAGGGAGAAGCCCCACAGATTGTCGCCACCGAAGATCATCAGTGCAGCAATCGCCAGCAAGGTGGAGATCGACGTCGCCATGGTCCGCAGCAGGGTCTGAGTGGTGGAGATGTTGATGTTCTCGACCAGCGTAGCCTTGCGCAGTACGCGGAAGTTCTCACGAACCCGGTCGAATACCACGATGGTGTCGTTGAGCGAGTAACCAATGATCGCCAACACCGCCGCCAGCACCGTCAGGTCGAAGGTGATCTGGAAGTACGCCAGGATACCCACGGTGACGATTACGTCGTGGATCAGCGACACAATGGCGCCGACGCCGAATTTCCACTGAAAGCGGAACGCCAGGTAGACCATGATGCCGGCCAGCGCCATCAGCATGCCGAGACCGCCCTGGTCGCGCAGCTCTTCACCCACTTGCGGGCCTACGAACTCGACGCGCTTGACCGACGCCGGGTTGTCACCGCCGACCTTCTGCAAGGCTTCGGCTACCTGATGACCCAACTGCGGATCTTCGCCCGGCATACGCACCAGCAGGTCGGTGGTAGCACCAAAGCTCTGCACGATGGCTTCGTGATAGCCGGCCTTGACCAGCTCGCTGCGCACCAGGGTGACGTCGGCCGGCTTCTCGTAGGTCAGCTCGATGAGCGTACCGCCGGTAAAGTCCAGACCGTAGTTCAGGCCCTTATGGAACCAGCTGAACAACGCCAGAACGGTAAGGAGCACTGTGGCGCCGAACGCAATGTTGCGAACGCCCATGAAGTTGATTGTACGTAACATGGCAGCCCCTTAAATCCACAACTTCTTGAAGTCACGTCCGCCAAAGATCAGGTTGACCATTGCGCGGGTCACCATGATGGCCGTGAACATCGAGGTAAAGATACCGAGGGACATGGTCACCGCAAAACCTTTGACCGGGCCGGTGCCCATGGCAAAGAGAATCCCGCCGACCAGCAGAGTGGTCAGGTTGGAGTCGAGAATCGCGGTAAATGCCCGGCCGAAGCCTTCGTTGATTGCACGTTGTACGGTCATGCCCGCCGCGATCTCTTCACGAATACGCGAGAAGATCAGTACGTTGGCATCTACGGCCATACCCATGGTGAGTACGATACCGGCGATACCTGGCAGGGTCAGTGTTGCGCCCAGCAGCGACATCAGTGCCAGCAGCATCACCATGTTGCCCGCCAGGGCCACGGTGGCGATGACGCCGAAGAAGCGGTAGATGGCGATGATGAACAAGGACACAAACAGCATGCCCCACAAGGCCGCATCGATACCCTTGGTGATGTTGTCGGCACCCAGGCTCGGGCCAATGGTGCGCTCTTCAGCGAAGTACATCGGCGCCGCCAGGCCACCCGCACGCAGCAGCAGTGCCAGCTCGGAAGATTCGCCCTGGCCATTCAGGCCGGTAATGCGGAATTGAGCACCCAGCGGCGACTGGATGGTCGCCAGGCTGATGATTTTCTTCTCTTCCTTGAAGGTCTGCACCGGCACGTCTTTCTCGACACCGTCGACCATTTGTTTGGTGTAGGTGGTGACCGGGCGTTGCTCGATGAAGATCACCGCCATGCTGCGACCGACGTTACTGCGCGTGGCGCGGCTCATCAGGTCACCGCCATGGCCATCCAGACGGATGTTCACTTCCGGAGTACCGTGCTGCGAATCGAAACCCGCCTTGGCGTCAGTCACCTGATCACCGGTGATGATCAAGCCACGCTCGATCAGCGCTGGAGGACGGTTGCCTTCACGGAACTCGAATTCTTCGGCAGTCGCGCGAGTCGCACCCGGCTCAGCCGCCAGACGGAATTCCAGGTTGGCGGTTTTACCCAGGATACGCTTGGCTTCAGCGGTATCTTGTACGCCTGGCAGTTCAACCACGATGCGGTTGGCGCCTTGACGCTGCACGATCGGCTCAGCCACACCCAGCTCGTTGACGCGGTTACGTACCGTGGTCAAGTTCTGCTTGATGGAGTATTCGCGGATTTCCGCGATCTTGGCCGGGGTCATCGCCAGACGCAGCACAGCCTGACCATTCAGGTCAGCCGGTACGATGTCGAAATCATTGAAGTTCTTGCGCACCAGGGCACGGGCCTGTTCGCGGGTCGCTTCATCAGAGAAGCCCAGCTGGATGGCACCGTTGAGCTGCGGCAGGCTGCGATAACGCACCTTCTCTTTGCGCAGCAGGCTCTTCACGTCGCCTTCGTAAACTTTCAGACGCGCGTCGAGGGCTTTGTCCATGTCGACTTCCAGCAGGAAGTGCACACCACCGGACAAGTCCAGACCCAGCTTCATCGGGTGCGCGCCAATGCTGCGCAGCCATTTTGGCGTGGTCTGTGCGAGGTTGAGCGCGACAACGTAGTCATCACCCATGGCCTTGCGCACGACGTCTTTGGCCGGCAACTGGTCTTCGGCCTTGGTCAGGCGCAACAAACCGCCTTTCGCATCAGACGCCAAGGTTGCCGCTTTTACCTGGATACCGGCGTCGGTGAGCGCTTTGCTCGCACGGTCCAGGTCAGCCTGATTGACCTGCAGCGTAGTGCTGGCGCCAGTGATCTGGATCGCAGGGTCATCAGGATAAAGATTGGGAGCGGAATAAATAAAACCGATCGCCAGCACCGCCAGGATCAGTACGTATTTCCACAGAGGGTATTTGTTCAGCATCACGCCGCCCGCTTATAACGCGGGGCGCCTTGCGCGCCCCGTCGATTGGTAAAGGTTGTTACTCAGATCGCTTTGAGCGTGCCTTTTGGCAGCGTGGCGGCGATAGCGCCCTTCTGGAACTTCATTTCTACGGTGTCGGAGACTTCCAGAACCACGAAAGCATCGGAAACCTTGGTGATCTTGCCGGCGATGCCGCCAGTAGTCACAACTTCGTCGCCTTTCTGCAGGCTGCCCAGCAGGTTTTTCTGCTCTTTGGCGCGCTTGGCCTGTGGGCGCCAGATCATCAGGTAGAAGATGACCAGGAAGCCGACCAGGAAAATCCACTCGAAACCACCACCCATAGGGCCGGCGGCGGCAGGCGCAGCGGCGTCAGCCATGGCATTAGAGATAAAAAAGCTCATTTAGCACTCCAGTTGCAAATAGTGAATCTTAGGGTCGGAAAACTCAGTCCAAGGGCGGCACAGGGAGCCCGCGCTTGGCATAGAAGGCATCGACGAAGGCGGCCAATGTACCCTGTTGAATAGCCTCACGCAAACCAGCCATCAGGACTTGGTAGTGACGCAAATTGTGGATGGTATTCAACATGCTACCCAGCATTTCCCCGCACTTGTCCAGATGGTGCAGATAAGCACGCGAGAAGTTCTGGCAGGTGTAGCAGTCACAGGTGGGATCCAGCGGCGAATCATCATGGCGATGGAACGCGTTACGGATCTTCAGCACGCCTGTATCGATGAACAGATGCCCATTGCGGGCATTACGGGTTGGCATCACGCAATCGAACATGTCCACACCGCGGCGCACACCCTCTACGAGATCTTCCGGTTTGCCAACGCCCATAAGGTAACGAGGTTTGTCAGCGGGCATCAGGCCCGGCAGGTAATCCAGCACCTTGATCATCTCGTGCTTGGGCTCACCTACCGACAGACCGCCGATAGCCAGGCCGTCAAAGCCGATTTTGTCGAGGCCTTCGAGCGAGCGCTTGCGCAGGCTTTCGTGCATGCCGCCCTGGACGATACCGAACAGCGCAGCAGTGTTATCGCCGTGGGCGTTTTTCGAGCGCTGAGCCCAACGCAACGACAGTTCCATGGAGATACGCGCGACATCTTCATCCGCGGGATAAGGCGTGCACTCGTCAAAAATCATCACGATGTCGGAGCCCAGGTCGCGCTGCACCTGCATCGACTCTTCAGGGCCCATGAACACTTTGGAACCGTCCACCGGCGAGGCGAAAGTCACGCCCTCTTCCTTGATCTTGCGCATGGCACCCAGGCTGAATACCTGGAAACCACCGGAGTCGGTGAGGATCGGGCCTTGCCACTTCATGAAGTCATGCAGGTCGCCATGCTTCTTGATCACCTCCGTGCCCGGGCGCAGCCACAGGTGGAAGGTGTTGCCCAGGATGATCTCGGCGCCGGTCGCGACGATGTCACGCGGCAGCATGCCTTTTACAGTGCCGTAAGTGCCCACTGGCATGAACGCCGGGGTTTCGACGGTGCCACGCGGGAACGTGAGGCGACCACGACGAGCCTTGCCATCCGTGGCCAACAATTCAAACGACATACGACTCATAGTTGCTCCTCAAGGCCCGCTTCTTTAGGAGCAGTCGGCGCAGGGTTACGGGTGATAAACATCGCATCACCGTAGCTGAAAAAACGGTATCCATTATCGATGGCAGCTTTATACGCCGCCATTGTTTCGGGATAACCCGCGAAGGCCGACACCAGCATCAGCAGCGTGGATTCCGGCAAATGGAAATTGGTCACCAGGCAATCGACCACATGGAACGGCCGGCCCGGGAAAATAAAGATATCGGTGTCGCCACTGAACGGCTTGAGCACACCATCACGCGCGGCACTCTCCAGCGAGCGCACGCTGGTGGTGCCCACTGCAACCACGCGACCACCGCGCGCCTTGCATGCCGCCACCGCATCCACGACTTCCTGGCTGACTTCCAGCCATTCGCTGTGCATATGGTGGTCTTCGATGTTATCCACACGCACCGGCTGAAACGTGCCGGCCCCCACGTGCAGGGTCACATAAGCGCTTTCGACGCCTTTGGCAGCAATCGCATCCAGCAGCGGCTGGTCAAAATGCAGCCCGGCTGTAGGTGCGGCGACAGCACCGAGGCGCTGCGAGTACACCGTCTGGTAGCGCTCGCGGTCCGAGTCTTCGTCGGGGCGGTCGATATAAGGAGGCAGCGGCATATGGCCGACGCGCTCCAGCAGCGGCAACACCTCTTCGGCGAACTTGAGTTCGAACAACGCGTCATGCCGCGCAACCATCTCGGCTTCGCCACCGCCATCAATGAGGATGCTCGAGCCGGGTTTCGGCGACTTGCTGGAGCGCACATGGGCCAGCACGCGATGGCTGTCCAGCACCCGCTCCACCAGAATTTCCAGCTTGCCGCCGGACGCTTTCTGGCCAAACAGCCGTGCCGGAATCACCCGGGTATTGTTAAACACCATCAAATCGCCTGGGCGCAAATGCTCAAGCAAATCAGTGAATTGGCGGTGTGCGAGGGCACCACTCACCCCGTCCAGGGTCAGCAGTCGACTGGCGCGACGCTCGGCCAAAGGGTGGCGAGCGATCAGCGAATCAGGGAGCTCAAAAGTAAAGTCAGCAACGCGCATGATAGGGTTCGTCTAGCAGGGCCGGGGAGTCTAGCGGAAATAGTGAAAATAGACCATGAAACGTGATTGACCAACGGTAATCTCATCTCTATACTTCGCCGCCATTGAGCCCTGATGGCGGAATTGGTAGACGCGGCGGATTCAAAATCCGTTTTCGAAAGGAGTGGGAGTTCGAGTCTCCCTCGGGGCACCATATAGCAGTATCTGAAAGTCTCTACCAGGCTTTCAGGCCCAAAGAAACCGGCCACTTGAGCCGGTTTTTTTGTGTCTGCCTATCTACCTCTGTATCCCCTTATCCGTTGTATCCCTGTATCCCTGCTTGTATCCTGAGAAAAATACCGAACTTTGGGATACAAGGATGAAGCGCGCAGATATCAAGCGCCGCCCTCTCGCAGACACGACGCTTGCAGGGCTGGAGCCGGAGTCAAAGGAATACAGGGAGCTAGACGGAAACGGCCTCTACTTCAGGGTCAAACCTGATGGTGGTAAATCCTGGCAGCTACGCTACAAACGTCCGGCGGGCAATTGGGCTTGGATGGGGCTCGGGGGTTACCCAGAGGTCAGTGGTGCGCTGGCAAGAGAGAAAGCTGCCGATCTACGCAAAGTAGTAAGTAGCGGCGCCGATCCCCTTGAGCAGAAACGATCTGCTAAAGCTGCAATCGATGCGGCCAAGGCTCGAACGTTTCGAGCTGCTGCTGAGGCTTGGCTCAAGGCCAAAGAAGAAAAGGGCCTCGCACCCTCTACCCTTCACAAAATCCGCACCTACCTCGACAAGGACATACTCCCGGCATTGGGAGATAAGCCCCTCGACGAAATCACCCGTACCGACTGTGCAGATCTCCAAGCATCCCTCGAAGCTAGAGACGCTCACAACGTGGCGGAAAAGTGCCGCACCTGGATCAACCAAATATTCGGCCGAGCGATTGGTTTAGGACTCACCGAAAACGATCCGGGCAGCCGCCTTCGCGACATTGCCGCCCAGGCGCCCAAGACTCAGCAGCATCCACACTTGCTGGAGCCTGAACTCGCTGAGTTCCTCCAAGCACTCAAAAACACTCCGAGCAGACTGACGGCACGTACCGCCGCATGGCTTTGTATCAGGACGGCCTCCCGCCCAGGCATGGTCCGCTTGGCTGAATGGAAAGAGTTCGATCTTGAGAAGGCCATTTGGACGACGCCTGCTGCCAAGATGAAGATGCGCCGGGATTTTGTATGCCCCCTTCCCCACCAAGCCGTTACAGCACTGAGGGATCTGCACTGTTTAACGGGACGGAGTCGCTGGCTTTTCCCCGGCGTCGGAGCAAAGAACCCAACCATCAGCGAAAACACAATTAACAAAGTCTTCGCTACCATTGGCTACAAAGGGCGTCTAGTAGGACACGGTACTCGACATACCGCGAGCACGTTACTTCGAGAACATGGCTGGCCAAAGGAACATGTTGAAGCGCAGTTGGCTCACAAAGAGGAAGGCATCTCGGGGGTATACAACAAGGCCCAATACTTTGAGCAACGCGTAAAAATGATGCAATGGTACGCCGATCACCTTGATTCCCTAGAGGCCGGAAATGTAGTGCAAGGTCAATTTGGGAAGGCCGTGTGAAGCCGTCAACCCTATACCTCCTCAAAAATCGTGTTACGGGTGTTACGCGTGTTACGCCGCCCAATAACCCATTGTATTTATTGAATATATTCAGCGTTACACGCGCTGAAAAACTTCTGAGCACCACGTGTTACACGGTGGAGTCGTGTTACAGAACCGCCACACCCGCGACCCTGCTGGCATCCGCGTTTTTATCCGCAAATCGCTGCGTTAGCCCACTGACCTCGGGGCGTCGGGGAGACCTAAATGGACATTGAGCGAGGCATCGAGGCAGAGGAGCTAGAAATTGCAGGCGTCGACGTAACGTGCCTGGTGTGGGATCAGGACGAAGTCGAGATTGCCGTTCGCAATCTTGTGCTGTTTCCGCAGTTCAACGAACACTTCAAAGATGCGTTCGATCTGATCAACACCGCTACATCGTTCTGGCTTGAGGACGGCTCCTACGCTCCGTGCGCAGAGTCGGTAACAAGAACCCTTTATCGACTTCGCGATCCAATTAGCGAGCATGCCAGTTATGCAGAGGCAGGCTCATTGCCCAGTGTCATTCGACGGTTTCTTGGGGTGAGTCATTCCGCAGCAGACTCACAGCTCGTGGCGACCTTCGCCCTTGCGCTTGGAACCCAAGCTGTGGAGACGCTCGCAAATTGGCTGTTCCATCTTGAGCTCACCACCTACGGTATTGATGCAGACCTGATAGAGCAGTTGAAACACGAATCACCCCGCCAGTACCTTGCTCTGATCGAAAAAGAACGGGACCGCAGTAGTGGAAACGAAATCCGAGTACGAGAAGACTTCGCTACGTTGTTGGGTGAGGCGAACCAAGCGTTGTTGATGGCGAATCTTTATCGCCAAGTGGAGCAGATGGATGTGTTTAAAAAAGGCTTCAACACATCAAGCCTGATGCATCGAATTCTCGACAATGCCTTTTCGACAAAGGCGACGAGAAGGGGCCAGGAAGCCGGTAAGGGGAACCGAGATCCCAGCTCAAAAATACAGACTGACACAATGGATAGGCGAGCAAGAATTAAGGCGGCGGCTGAGCAAACCATTAACGGTCGGAAAATTGAAATGCGAAGTCTGACCGATGCTGAACTGACCAATATTCTTTCCAAACGGGAAGGCCTCGGCACAAAAAAAACCATTCGAGAACATTTGACCGCCCTGGGCCTTAGACCTCTGAAATAAAAGGGAGCAGACACAGTCCACTCCCCCTCCCCTGCGTAGCGTATGACCCGTTGTCTCAATTAACAAAGGGTTAGCTCGCTATGACTACCGTATTAAAAGCAATTCCCTCGCATGATCCCTCAATGACCCTCATCCGCATGCCCGAGGTCATTTCAATCGTAGGGCTCGCACGCCCGACTATCTACAAGCTAATGCGTCAACCTGAAAGCGGATTCCCGTTGCCGGTAAAGCTGAGTAACAGCAATGCCCGAAGCGCTCCGGTTGCGTGGGTGTTGGGGGAAGTTCAGGCATGGACACGCGCACGCATCGCTGCGCGCGATCAGGTGGCAGCATGAAAAATCGTGTTGCTAACAGGGCCATCTTGCAGCCCTTTTCTGTACTCAAAAAAGTCGGGTTCTCATCACGCGGTATGCAGCGTTTTGAACGTTACCGCACGGAGCAAAAACGCCTTAACCGGGACGTCATGGTGATGCGGTGGAGAGATGGAATCTGGTGCGCATTGTCAGTTCCCTGCCAAGCCCCGCAAGCAATCATCGTCGACGAAGGCCAACAGATAGACGCCTACGAGGATGCACGCGCCTGCCTCGAAGGCGACCTGTTGCCCTTTGTCTCCCTGCGCTGGGCCGTTCATGCCTGAAACGAAAACGCCCCCGGCGGCAACCGGAGGCGTTGAGGTAAATCTACATGCCTGACCAATTTATGCCGCATCGAAAAAATCCGCAAGTGATCTGCACAGTTGCGCTTTCAAAAAACGAACGTTACTCTCTGCCTGTCGCTGCAAATTCAGCGACCGGGTTTGACGGCCCGTTCAGACATTGGCGCACAGGCGCCCCCATCACGATTGCAGGCGCTTTTTTTGTGCCTGCACATCCTGTTTATGGCGGCTGTGCGCGGGATACCTTCGGGTATGCCGGGTTCCTTTGTCCCCGGTCCGTCAACCTGCGCACAGCTGCCACCTTAATTCGTTTGACGGCGAACCGTGGCAGCTCCCCAGACAAAGGAGTTTCGCCCAATGCACGCCACCAATCCGTCCAAAATTCGCGCCGCCGCTCATCGAGCCATGGCTCTCGCCGCTTTACACGCCAACTCCAGCCTCGCTACACGCCTCTCCCGTTACAACGCCCATATGTCCAAGGCTCGCGCTCTGGAAGCCGCAGGGGGTGCTCAATGAGCATGCTCCCATGCTTTTCACTGCCCGAGGATCTCCTCTGCGTCAGCCAGGATGCTGAAGCCGGTATTCCGATCGATGCCATCACATGCGCCCTCGACCGTGCCGATTCAGTTCTCATGCTGCTGGAAGATCACTTAGACGGCGATAAACCCGTCCTCTCCAACCGCGTACTGTCGTCCGTTATTTGGGACGTGCGCGGCACCTTGGGCTTGATCAAAACACTCGCCTTGTACGGTGACGCCTCCTCTGTGCCAATGGGCCAGAAAGGCGGTGCACTGTGAACACTGCCACCACTCTTGGGCGTGCCGAGTTCTCGTGTGCCAACGACACCCACCAAAAGTTATTTCGGGTGAATGCAGGCGTGCTCCTTGAGGATGCGCTTGAAGCAATTTCACTGTTTCAGCACTACGCCAATCAACTGACCCTCGATGCTGCCATGAGTAACGAGGGCGAGCGTTTCAGTTGGCCGGCGTTCTACCTGGGCGAGATGGCAAAAGCACTGATCGATGACGTCAACGATGCGCTGTATGCAACGAGGACAGCACCATGACTCAGCGCACCGGCAACACCTCAAAACGCCCCAGCTTTGCCGACGTTAAAATCGCTGCCCTGAAGAACATCGACCGCGTGCTTGCTCAATGGCTGCCGAATGGCAAACGCGTCGACGGCGGCAAGGAATACACAGCACCGAACCCTACGCGCACGGACAAACGTGCAGGCTCACTCAAGGTTAATTTGAGCAAAGGCACCTGGGCAGATTTTGCCACCGGGGATAAGGGCGGCGACCTGATCGACCTGGTGCGCTACATCGACGGCGGCACGGACGTTGAGGCCTGCAAAAAGCTTGCGGATCTGCTCAGTGTTTCCGCAGGTTCTGCGACTACCAAAAGCGCACCGGCCAAGAGCGCAACGCCGGAGTGGATCGCAATTCAGCCGATCCCGGCCGAGGCCATGAACAAGTGCCCAGCCAGACACCGGCAACACGGTGTTCCGTCCAAAGTGTGGATCTATCGCGATGCACAGGGCCAACCGGTCATGGCGCTGTATCGCTTCGACCTGGGCCCAGATGAAGGCGGCAAACCGCGAAAGGTCTTTGCGCCGTTGACCTGGTGCAAGCGCTCCGACGAACAAACCACGCAATGGCGCTGGCAAGGATTGCCGGAACCACGGCCATTGCTGCGCCTGGATGAACTGGCACAGCGTGTCGATGCGACTGTGGTGCTGTGTGAAGGCGAAAAGGCTGCTGATGCCGCCGCCGAACTGATGCCCGACCACGTAGCCACCTGCTGGCCAAACGGCTCCAACTCTTGGCACAAGGCCGACCTGACGCCCCTCAAAGGGCGCGCTGTGGTGCTGTGGCCGGATAACGATGCCAGCGGCAAGACTTGCATGGACGCCATCGAACTCAAGGTGATTGAGCTGGGCGCCACTTCGGTGCAACGAATCTCGCTCGACGTGTTCAAGCTCAAGCCCAGCAGCAAAGGCGGAAAGCCGACACTCGTCAAAGGTGGAAAATGGGCTGAGGGCGACGATGCAGCGGATGCGTTAGCCAAAGGCTGGACCGCTGCCCACGTCGCCGAGCTGGTGCGCAGCGGTGAGTTTTTCGGCAGTGCCGCTGAGCCAACTGAACCTCAAGAACAGAAGGCCAAGGCGCCCGCCAAACGCCCTGCGAAATCGAAAAATGACCTATTGCCGGGCGGCTTTCGCCTGACGTCTGAAGGGGTGTTTTATTCCGGCGATGATGGCGAGGCGCGTCCTGTGTGTTCGCCTCTCGAAATCATCGCCCGTACTCGCGACGACAAGGGCCACAACTGGGGGTTATTGGTCGAATTCGACGACCCGGACGGCGCCAAAAAACGCTGGAACATTCCGGCCCGAACCATGACCGGCGACTTCGGCAAGGATGTACTCGGCCCACTGGTAGACATGGGGCTGCGCCTTGCTGGAAGCCGATCAGGACGCAATGCCCGCAATGACCTGCAGAGTTATCTCGGCGGATTCGACAGCGCCCAGCGCGCACGCTTGGTAACGCGCTTGGGATGGCACGACAAGGCGTTTCTATTGCCCGAACAACAGATTGGCTCGCACGCCGAACACCTGCATTTTTATGAGGCCGGTGCGCAATTGCCACCGATCAGCGAGGCGGGCTCTCTGGAGCAGTGGCAGCAGCAAATCGGCGCGCTGTGCGTTGGTAACCATCGCTTGGCGTTTGTCGTCTCTGTGGCCTTTGCAGGGCCTCTGCTGAACCTGCTGGGGCATGAGTCCGGCGGCTTCCATCTCTATGGCGACAGCTCCGGTGGCAAGACCACTCACCTACAAGTTGCCGCCTCGGTTTATGGCGGGCCGCGCCTGGTGCGTTCGTGGCGCTCGACAGATAACGCCCTGGAGTCCATCGCAGCCGCCCATTCAGACGGGCTCCTAGTGCTGGATGAAATCGGCATGTGTGACCCACGCATTATTGGCGAGACGGTTTACATGCTCGGTAACGGCACCGGTAAGGCCCGGGCGAATGATCGAGGACAAGCGGGCCGACAGGTGCAGGAGTGGCGCTTGCTGTTTCTCTCAACGGGCGAGAAGACGTTGGCGCAACACATGGCGGACGCAAACAAGGAGCTGAAAGCGGGCATGGAGGTTCGAATGCTTGCGGTGCCAGCGGATGCTAGCAAGGGCCTCGGCATGTTCGATGTACTGAATGGTTTTGAAGACGCCGCCGCCCTCTCCGATGCGCTCAAGGCCCGTGTCGCCAAATATTACGGCACGCCCCTCACCGCTTTCCTGCTCGCACTGTGCGCGCCTGGGGAAATGCTCAGGTGGACAGTGATCGTTCGCCGCACGGTGGAACAGTTCATCACCCAAAACCTGCCCGCCTCGGCCAGTGGTCAGGCGCAACGTGCCGCCCTTCGCTTTGGCCTCGCAGCAGCGGCCGGAGAGTTAGCCACCGCCTTCGGCGTTACTGGCTGGCCCGATGGCACAGCCACAACCGCAGCACGGGTGTGTCTGCATGCGTGGCTGGCCGAACGCGGCGGCGCCGGAAACTTCGAGGGCGATGCGATCTTGGCGCGGCTGCGACAGGTCATCGAACGCTTTGGAGAAAGCCGCTTTACCCGATGGGAATCTGCCGCCGCCAAGATCGATGAACACGGCCCTCGCACGATTGATCGGTTGGGCTTTCGTAAGACCCTGGAACACGGCATGGGCGACACCCTGCACACCACCAACACCTATTACGTGCTGCCTGAAGCCTGGAGGGCCGAGATCTTCAAGGGCATGAATATCAGTGCCGTGAACAAGGAGCTGCTGCAACGGGGCGTGCTCGAACCGGGAAGCGACGGCAAGGCGTACAGCTTGATTCGCCTGCCTGGGTTAGGACCTCAACGCTGCTATGTGGTGAAGACAGTTCCTGGAACGGATGAAAGCGAGGCCAAGGCCGCCTGATGGCATGCCTGCCGATTGAGGTAGCGCCGGCTCAATCCCGGCCTCGCCAGCCATTCGACAACCATCTCTATCAACCATACCACCCAGAGACAATACAGATGAACACTGCTCAAGAATTGAAAGACCGCCGCGACCAACTGACTCTCGAAGTGGAGAGCATTCGGCTCGACCTGTCGCCCTTTGAAGCGGCACTGGAAAGTCCAGAGGTTATCCAACAGGGCCGTCAACGGGCCGTACAGGATGAAATCAACGATCACAAAAGACGCATCGACTCACGAAATCTGGAGATCAGCACACTGAACCAGAAGATTGATCGCCTTGAAACATTGGCAAACCGTGAGAGCTTGGCTGCCGGCTATCTGAGCGATATGGCGAACTGGAAAGCGGACGAGATGGAACTCAATGAAAAGCGCAGCAGCATCGAGACCCGGTTGCAGCAGGTCCGCCAGAGCGATCAGGAAGACATGGCAAAAGCCCGACAAGCTGAAACGGATGCAGCCACCGCCTATGCACAGGCTGTCGCCTGGGGCGATGTGGAGGGCGAGAAAGCGGCTAACGCAGAAGCTCAAAAGGCAGCGAAGAACCTCACGGCTGCGGTTGAGCATCACCGCCGCCAACACTTACTGATTACCGCCCTGGAGCAGGAGCTGGTGACGATTGATCTGCATATCACAGAGGCACAGAAGGAACGCGCCAAGATCGAAAATCAAGCGGCTCATCTGGCGAACACAGTGTTAGAAGAACAATGGAATGAGGCCGCGAAAACACTGCTGGAGACAGGCGGTAAGCTGTGGGCAGCACGCAACCTGATTAGCCGTGATCCGGTTGCACTGATGAAGCTGGATATCCCTGAACAGGGCGAGCACTTTGGAAGCTGGACCTGGCGAGAACTTGTGGCTCGCTCCCACCAACACAACTTGATTGATCTGTTGGCCGCCTAACCCAAACCTTCCCCGAAGCAACCGGCGAGGGCATGTTGCTTCGGGCCTACCATCGGTCTAACCATGAATAAACCACCACAGAATAGTGCTCAGATGCCGGATTCCCTAAAGGCCCGAAAGCTGCATTTGAACGGGATAATTGTCGGCATCGCTGGCATGAAAAAGCTCAACGCAAGAGCAAACAAAATCACCAAGGTTGAGACGCTCACGATTGATGCAATCAAGGCAGAGCTTGATTTCATTGACCTTCAGCTCAAAAGAAAGGCCGGATAAAGAAGAGGCGGAAGCCTAAACAGCCTCCGTCTCGCTAGCTCCACCCCTTGCAATCAAGGACTCACACTTTTTCGGTTCGCGGTCTACAGCGGGCTAGACTTATGAGCACTTTCCTCCGAAAGCGGTGCTTCGCATCAGTGAGCCGCGTCACTTATGCCTACAGCCCGCGACTCCATTAAACATACGGTCAAAAAACTCAAGCAATAAGAGACTCAAGATAGTCGTTACAAAAAATAAGAAGCCCGATGAACCTAGTGAAAGATCACCTACAGTTGATCTTTCACTATATGACTTCCGGCAAAGATCGTACCGAGTTTGTAAATGACTAATAATCTACCTTAGAAGCTTTTTTTGCTGGCCACAGTCTCAGCGACCGGTCATTCAGCCTGAGGCCAACAAGAACAGACTTGGCTCCGTTAGAGGGGTTATAACTTCGTGACGATTTATATTTATGAAGTGTCACTACAAAAATAAGTTGCTTGTTTAGGCGGGCCAATGCTCCATCAAGCCAATCATTTGAAGCCCATAAAAGCTCACCATCTTCATGGTGATGCGATTGTCGATGATCAGGATCAGGCGCCCAGCGGCCCCAAACTTGGCTTCTCAACGCGATGCTTCCATCCCCTACGCGCCATTCTCCACTTAGTGGCTCATTCATCAATCCCAAATATTTCGTAAGCTCTATCCCAAGACGTGGCCGTCCTCCCGGGCCCGTAGCAGCGATTTCCTCGCCCTCGTCAATACCGAGATTTTGCATGTCTGGTG
>NZ_WKDB01000061.1:0-36770 GCF_021606215.1 Pseudomonas sp. PA-5-4B
CTACTTCTCTGTGCGGCGCCGCAGCAACGAGTGACTTAGCTTCGTAAAAACTCAAGCAAATCCGCGTTGATGACATCCGCATTCGTCGTCGGCATCCCATGGGGAAACCCTGCATAGGTCTTCAACGTGCCATTCTTCAACAGTTTTGCCGACAACGGCCCGGAATCTTCATACGGCACAATCTGGTCATCATCGCCGTGCATCACCAGCACGGGGATCGTGATGCGCCGCAAAGCCTCAGTAAAGTCCGTTTGCGAAAACGCCACAATCCCGTCGTAGTGGGCGATTGCGCAACCCATCATGCCTTGTCGCCACCAGTTCTGGATCACGCCTTCCGACGGTTTGGCACCCGGCCGGTTGTAGCCATAAAAAGGCCCCGATGGTACGTCGCGATAGAACTGCGCACGGTTGGCTTTGAGCTGCGCCTGCATGTCGTCGAACACCGACTTGGGCAAGCCGCCTGGATTGCTCGGTGTTTGCAGCATCAACGGTGGCACGGCGCTGATGATGGCGGCTTTGGATACGCGGTCTTCGCCGTGGCGGGCAATGTAGTGAATGACTTCGCCACCGCCGGTGGAGTGGCCCACATGGGCGGCGCCCTGTACACCAAGGTGGTTGACCACGGCGGCGACGTCGTCGACGTAGTGGTCCATGTCGTGGCCGTCCCAGACCTGGCTGGAGCGGCCATGGCCGCGGCGGTCGTGGGCGACGACGCGGTAACCGTTAGCCAGGAAGAACAGCATCTGCGCATCCCAGTCATCGGCGCTCAGTGGCCAGCCGTGGTGGAAGAAGACCACCGGGGCATCGCGTGGGCCCCAGTCTTTGTAAAAGATCTCAACGCCGTCCTGCGTAGTGACATACCCCATGTTCATCTCTCCAAAGTGATTGATCGGCCATCAACAGCAACGTGTTGATCGTGACCGGTTGAACAAAGTGCGGCTCAACCGATGGGCGGCCACGCTTGGCTGCCTGATCACTTGAGGTTTACAGTCCGCCTCAAGGTCAATGTGCGCGCGGAGTGGAACATGAGAATAGGCGAACTGGCGAAACTCAGCGGCTTGGCGCCATCGCGCATCCGTTTCTACGAAGCGAGCGGCCTGATCAAGTCGGTCACGCGCAAGGCCAACGGTTATCGGGACTATGCGCCGGAGGCAGCGGGGATGTTGCAACTGATCACGGGCGCACAGGCGGCAGGGTTTTCCCTGGAAGAAATCCGCCAATTGCTGCCGATGAACGCCGGCGGCTGGCAGCATGAGGCGTTGCTCGGTGGGCTCAAGCGCAAGGTCGAGGAAATCGAGGTGTTGCAGCAACGCCTGGCGCAGAATAAGGCCCAGTTGCTGCGGGTGATTGACGGCATCGAAGGCAAGCCTGAGGGCGTGGCGTGTGCGGACAATGCGCAGTTGTTGCTCAACCGCCTGCAGGATGAGCGCGAGAAAGCCGTGCATTGACCTGAAAAAAGCCATTGACCTTAAAGTTGGCTTTAATCTTATGGTGGTCCCACGCCAACTGAGGACTGCTCCATGAATCTGTTCGATCCCCTGTTATTACCCAACGGTTCGACCATCAATAACCGCATCGCCAAAGCCGCCATGGAAGAGAATATGGCAGACGCCGACCAGGCGCCTTCCGCCGATTTGCTGCGTCTCTACCAGGCCTGGGCCGATGGCGGTGCCGGCCTGATCATCACCGGTAACGTGATGGTCGACGGCCGCGCCATGACCGGCCCCGGCGGCGTGGTGTTGCAGGATGAACAGCAACTGGCCAAGTTCAAGCGCTGGGCGCAAGTGGGGCGCGCAGGTGGCGCGCAATTCTGGTTGCAGATCAATCATCCTGGCCGACAGATGCAGGCCAACCTGGGGCAACAGACCTGGGCACCCTCGGCGGTCGCCATGGACCTGGGCACGTTATCCAAACACTTCAGCCGACCCCAGGCGATGACCGCCGAGATGATTGCCGAGGTTATCCAGCGGTTTGCGCGCACCGCTCGCCTGGGCGAACAAGCCGGTTTTACTGGCGTGGAAATTCATGCGGCGCATGGTTATTTGTTGAGTCAGTTCCTCTCACCGTTGAGCAATCAACGCACAGACGCGTGGGGCGGCTCCCTGGAAAACCGCGCGCGGCTGTTGCTCGATATCGTCAAGGCGGTACGGGCGGTGGTTAGCAGGGAATTCGCGGTGGCGGTCAAACTCAACTCCGCGGATTTCCAGCGCGGCGGGTTTACCGCCGATGACGCCAAGCAGGTGGTTGAGTGGCTCAACGACTTGGGCGTGGACCTGGTGGAATTGTCCGGTGGCAGTTACGAAGCGCCCGCCATGCAGGGGGACGCGCGTGACGGCCGAACCCTGGCGCGTGAGGCTTATTTTGTTGAGTTTGCCCACGACATCCAGACGGTCGCCAGGATGCCGGTGATGGTCACCGGCGGTATCCGTCGACGCCCGGTGGCTGAAAGCGTGGTGCACAGCGGCGTGGACATGGTGGGCATCGGCACCGCGTTGGCGATTGATCCGCAACTGCCGCGTGCGTGGCTTGAAGGCAAAGACACAGCGCCCGAACTGCCGCCGATCACTTGGAAAAACAAAGCCTTCGCCTCCTTGGCCAATATGGCGCTGGTCAAGTTCCAGCTGCGCAAACTCAGCCAGCGCAAGCAGCCTGATCCCGGCGTATCACCGTTACGCGCATTGATCGAGCAGCAACTGGCCAACGCTTTGCGCACGCGGCAGTATCGCCGCTGGATCGCCAAGCGTAGCGCGTAGGCGGTGGTCAGGACGGGGTCAGTTGCGCCGCCGCAACCTTCACCCGCGTCGCGCGCCGCGCCATCACCCAGGCCAGCACCGGCGCCAGGGTAAACAGGGCAAACAACCACTGTGCCGCGTTGGCGATGCCGGCATTGCCGGTGGCGTCGTTGATACCCGCCACGTTGGAAATCACTCCCGCCAATGCCGCGCCCAGGGCCATGGCGAACAGCTGCAAGGTGGTGATCGACGCGGCGGCCGTGTCCTTGTCCTGCTCCGACGCCACTTGCAGGATGCGCGTCAGCAGGTGCGGCCAGCCCAGGCCGATGCCGAAACCGACCAGGAACAGCCCGAGGCAGATCGGCGCCAGCCGCGCCCATTCACCCAGGCTTTCCACTGGCGTGGTGACGGCTAGCAGCACCAGCCCGGCCACGATAAACAGCGGCCCCGCGAGGATGGCGCGCTGTGCGCTGCGGCCGCTCCAGCTGGAACTGAGGATTTCCGACACGGTCCAGCCGGCCGCCATCAGCGCCGCCATGTACCCGGCAACCAGCGGTGATTGACCATGCAGGTGTTGCAGAAAATACGGCATGAAAATCTCGCTGCTCATGCCGATCACCAGCAGGCAAGTGGTTGCATACAGCGCGCACAGTGGGGCGTCGAACTTCAGTGCGTCCTTGGGCAGCAGCCGTATGGTCGCGGTGGATTCGTGGCGGACCAGTGCATAGACCAGCACGGCGCACACTGCGATGCCCAGCAGGTTCCAGCTCGGCAGCGCCGAAACGCTGCCTGCGCACACGGCCAGCACGGCGGCAGCCAACAGCACCAGTTGTGGCACCGGCAAGCGGGTCGGCGTGCTCGCCGTGGCGTCGCGTGGCGGTAGCGCGCGGTGGGTGAGGACCATATAGGCAAGGCTTATCGGCACCATGGCGCCGAAGGCGAAACGCCAGGCATCCATCTCGGCGAACACGCCACCGACCGCCGGGCCGACCAAGGTAGCCACGCCCCACATGCCTGACACCAGCGCCATTGCTCGCGGCCACAGGCGCTCCTCAAACACCAGTTGGATCATCGAGTAACACAAGGCCAGCAACATGCCGCCGCCCAACCCCTGTATCAAGCGCCCGACCAGCATCACCGGCATGCTCGGCGCCAAGGCGCAGATCAGCACACCGACCATAAAGATCAACGTGGCGACGGTATACGCCAGCCGCGGCCCGGTGCGTTGCAGCAGCTTGGAAGTGAGGGCGGAGCCGAGGATCGAAGCCACCACATACAGCGTGGTGCTCCACGCATACAGCGCCAGCCCGCCGATTTCGGCGACCACCGACGGCAGAATGGTCGTGGCGATATAAGTGTTGGTGGCATACAACGCGATGCCGCCGGAAAGGGCGATAGAACGTGGGGCGTTCTTGCCCCGGAGCAACTCGCTCCAGCTGCTGTCTTGGGTGTGCATCGACGATTCCTTGTGCCGCTGTCCGGCTTGGGTTAGTTTGCCAAGCAATTGCTTTGAATATTGCGACGAGGCTGTTTATTTTGTCAAGAGATGACTTGGAATATTCGCCGGTGTCGCCGGCGGAGCGTTTGCTGCACCTGCTCAAGACCCGTGGGCCACAATTGGCCAGTGATGCCGGTGAGTTCCTCGGCACCACCGGTGAAGCGGCACGCCAGCAGTTGGTGAAGCTGGCCGCCAGTGGGTTGGTCGAGGCCCGCTCCGAGGTGCGTGGGGTAGGGCGCCCGACCCAGGTCTGGCAGCTCACGGCGGCGGGGCACGCGCGCTTTCCCGATACCCATTCCGAACTCACCGTGCAACTGTTGCAGACCGTGCGCGAGACCTTTGGTGAAGAGGCTATTGAGCGTTTGATTGACGTGCGCGAGCGCCAGACCCTGGCGTTGTATGAGCGTGAGATGCAGGGCGTCAGCGGCCTCAAAGCGCGGGTCGAGAAACTGGCGGCATTGCGCACGCGTGAAGGCTATATGGCCCAGTGCAGCGAGCAGCCGGATGGCGCCCTGATCCTGGTGGAGAACCACTGCCCGATTTGCGCGGCGGCTACTGCATGCCAAGGGTTTTGCCGCGCAGAATTGCAGGTGTTCGAGCAGGTGTTGCGTGCCAAGGTCGAGCGCGTGGAGCATATTCAGTTGGGCGCGCGGCGGTGTGCTTATCGGATTCACTGAACGCGCCACCGATTAAATGTGGGAGCTGGCTTGCCTGCGATAGCCATCGGTGTCAACACAGCTATTGAAGGTATCCACATTCCCCTGTGGCGAGCGGGCTTGCCCCGCGTTGGGCTGCGAAGTAGCCCTAAAATCAGGCGCTGCGTTTTTTCAGAAAGGACGCGGTGGCATTACTGGGGCCGCTGCGCAGCCCAACGCGGGGTAAGCCCGCTCGCCACAACAGCCCGTTCAGCCTGTAGCATCGCAGCGGTGCGACGATTCGGCACGTCAGCTCCCTTCTCCCAGTGCGACCGCCACCTCCTTGGCCACCTCGATAAACGCCCGCGCCGCCGAACTCTGGTACACCCCTTTGCGCTGCATCAACACCGCTGTGCGCTGCAGCCGCTGCGGCCCCAGTTCAATCGCGACCAACTCGGGATGCGCCCGTGCAATCGCGGCCGGCAATAGCGTCGACAGCGTGGTCCGGCGCACCACCTCGATCAGTGCGCCGATCACATTGGCCTCCATCACCACGCGCGGGCGGATGCCGTGTTGGTTGCAGTAGCGGTCGATCTGCTCGCGGGTGGCGAACGCCTTGCTGAGCAAGATCAGCGATTCGCTATTGAGCGCCTGCAGCCCAATGGCAGCCTCGCCCGCCAACGGGTGTTGGCTGCCGACCACCAACGCCAGGGTTTCCACCAGCAGCGGGTAGCTGTCGATGTCGGGTGCGTGCGCTTGATCAAAGGCAATGCCCACATCCAGCTCGTCAGCCAGCAACTGGTTCTCCATCTGCTCCTGGGCGACCTCGCGCACGTTCAGCGTGATGTTCGGATAGCGGCGGTGAAAGGTTTCCACCAGCGGCCCTACGAGGTAAGTGGTGAAGGTGGGCGTGACTGCAATCCTCAGCGTCCCACGGCTCAAATCACCCACGTCATGGATTGCACGCTGGCCTTCCTGCAGTTCCTGCGCCGCCCGTAACGCATAGCGCAGGTAAACCTCCCCCGCGTCGGTCAGACGGGTCTTGCGCCCTGAGCGGTCAAACAACTGCGCGCCGAGGCTCTCCTCCAACTGCCGCACTTGCTGCGACAGCGCCGGCTGCGAGACATGCAGGGCCGTCGCTGCCTTGGTAAAGCTCTGATGCTCTGCGACAGCAAGGAAGTAATGGATATGGCGCGCCAGCATGCTTGTACTCATAAGATTATCTGATGATCTTGATCATATATGAGACTTTTACCTTATTTAAGTGGCTGCGTAACCTTTGCTTCATCGCATCGCGAACCAAAGGAGTCACCCATGCAAGACATCATCGACGGTTTCCTGAAGTTTCAACGTAATGCCTTCCCCGAGCGTGCCGGCCTGTTCAAAGACCTGGCCAACCAGCAGAGCCCGCGGGCGCTGTTCATCTCCTGCTCCGACAGCCGCCTGGTGCCAGAGTTGGTCACGCAGCGCGAGCCGGGCGACCTGTTCGTGATCCGCAACGCCGGCAATATCGTGCCGTCCTACGGCCCCGAGCCCGGTGGTGTGTCGGCCTCGGTGGAGTACGCCGTCGCCGCCTTGCAAGTCAGCGACATCGTGATTTGCGGGCATTCCGATTGCGGCGCCATGACCGCCATCGCCACCTGCAAATGCCTGGACCACATGCCCGCCGTGGCCGGCTGGTTGCGCTACGCCGACTCCGGCCGGGTGGTCAACGAGGCCCGCCAGCATGTCGACCAGCACGCCAAAGTCGCCTCCATGGTGCGCGAAAACGTCATCGCGCAATTGGCCAATATCCAGACGCACCCTTCAGTGCGCCTGGCCCTCGAAGAAAAACGCGTAACGCTGCACGGCTGGGTCTACGACATCGAAAGTGGCTGCATCCAGGCCTTCGATGGCCGTACCGGCCAGTTCGTCGCCCTTGCCGACAACCCGACTGCGCGCGCCGTTTCCTACTAACACCTTCCTTTTTACCCACGGAGATAACCCCATGATCCAGTCGCAAATCAGCCAGACCACTCGCCTTGCCCTGACCGACGTCATCCTCTTGGCTAAAGCCCGCAAAGACCTGTCGTTCGCCCAGATCGCCGAAGGCACCGGCCTGCACGAAGCCTTCGTGACCGCCGCCTTGCTCGGCCAGCACCCACTGCCCGCCAGCGCCGCTCAAGTCGCTGCCGACACCCTGGGCCTGGATGCGGATGCCGTGCTCCTGCTGCAAACCATCCCGGTGCGCGGCAGCATCGGCAACGGCATCCCGACCGACCCGACCATCTACCGCTTCTACGAAATGATCCAGGTCTATGGCACCACGCTCAAGGCGCTGGTCCACGAGAAGTTTGGCGACGGCATCATCAGCGCGATCAACTTCAAGCTGGACGTCAAAAAGGTTGAAGACCCGGACGGTGGCTCCCGCGCCGTGATCACCCTGGATGGCAAGTACCTGCCGACCAAACCGTTCTGATCAGCTGAGTAACGGCCCGGCGCTGCAAGGCGCTCGGGCCACGGCAGCTATATGGAGGGTCGCAGTTATGGATTTGATTTTTCGTCATGTACGCATCGACGACGCACGGCCGCTGATGGATGTGGCAGTCAATAACGGCAAGATCATCGAGACCGCGCCGAACATTTCAGCCCACGCCCGGCAGGAAATCCAGGGCCACGGCAACGTGCTGATACCGGGTTTTGTCGAAGGGCACCTGCACCTGGAAAAAGCCCATGTCATGCACCGCAAGGCCAACCGTTCGGGCACGCTGAAAGAGGCGATTGCCGTCACGGCCGAACTCAAACCCACCTTGACCCGCGACGACATCCTCGATCGCTCCACTCAAGTACTGCGCGACCTGGTGCAAGCCGGCACTACCCACGTGCGCGCCCACGCCGAGTTCGACCCCGAGCAAGGGTTTACCGGCTTTGATGTGGTGCTGGAGTTGCGCGACAAACTACGCGACGTGATCGATATCCAGGTGGTCGCCTTTCCACAGGAAGGCATTCTGAAGCTACCGGGCATGCAGGCCATGATGGTCGAGGCCATGGAGAAGGGCGCCGACGTGGTGGGTGGCATTCCGTACAACGACAGCTCGGCGCACGCACACATCGACTATGTGTTCAGCCTGGCCCAGCGTTACGACAAGGATATCGACTTCCACCAGGATTTTGCCGACAACGCCGAGCACATGAGCATTGAATACCTGGCTCGCAAGACCATTGAACACGGCTATCAAGGCCGTGTGTGTGTCGGGCACCTGACCAGCCTGGGCGCCGTACCTGTGCACAAACAGCACGAAATCATCGCGCTGATCCGCGAGGCCGGCATCAGCGTAATGTGCCTGCCCGCCACCGACCTGCACCTTGGCGCACGCAACGATGGTCACAACGTGCGCCGCACCCTGGCGCCGGTGCGAGCCCTGCGTGATGGCGGCGTGAATGTGTGCCTGGCCACCAACAATATCCGCAACGCATTCACCCCGTTTGGCACCGGCGACTTGCTCAATATTGCGCAGTTGGCCATTCCCGCCTGCCACCTGGGCGGAGCGGATGATCAGGCCACGGTGTTGCCGATGCTCACGAGCAACCCGGCTAAAGCCTTGGGGCTTAAGCACTTTGGGTTAGCACCGGGCAAGGCGGCGGATCTGGTGTTGTTGGATACGCAAGCGGTGGGGGATGTGATTCTTGATCTGCCCGCGCGTCTGATGGTGCTTAAGCGCGGGAAGATTGTGGCGACGTCGGTGTGTCAGCGATCGGTGGTTTTCTGAGCGCTGTTCAACGTCAGAGGAAGTGCTGCATGGCGGCTATAGTGTGAATCCCCCCGCAGTATAAAGAGCTATGATGCCGTCAACGCAAAGCCTGTCAGCAATAGCGGCAGTATCGCGACTCTCTCGGTTCCCCACAGCGGTCTCCCATGCCTGTAGCACAGCCTGGGTATGCGGAGCCTGCAAATCGATAACGCTCTGACGAACAAGGATGTTTCCATGAAAAAGTTAGCGTCGGTTTCTGCCGATATTTTCCACAAGCACTACGCTGATAACGCCTATGTGAGCGCACATGGGGCAAAGTCCCTCGACCAGACGCATATCGTTACCTATACCCACTACAAACAGTTGCAGGGTGCCGGGTATTTTTTGAATGTTAATTTTATCGGAAAGTCCAAAGCACCCAGAGTAATTGTCGGTATTGGGGGGCTTGGCTTTGACTTGGACCGTGCCAAGTTCGAATACCAGCTAACAAAGTTTATAAAGTACCTGCCCGCGCATGTCGAGCTGTATGTTCATGCTGCGTGCCACGTGAAAATGCTCAGTTACGGTTCCGTGACAGTGTTGGGCTCACAGAATATTTCGTCGACGTCATTGCCGTATTTGGATGCGCAGGCGTCGCCGATCTCAAGACACCATGAGGTGCAAGTTGAATTTCAAGACGCTGATTTGACCTGCGCGCGGGCGATTTTTAATGAAATTTTATGCGACCCCAGCCTGCATATAAAGCTATCTAGAAAAAGTATTGCCACTGATATAGTTGAGCATTTACTTAAGGGGTTCAGCTACGAGGTTCATAAGAGAAATATGGAGCTTGCTAACGCCTTGGAGACATTTCTCGGTAAGGCTGAATTAATAGAGAAACGCCTGGTTTTTGTTCCGGGAGCTGTAGAAAATCGATGTTTGGTTTCGTTGGTTCAGCGCATTTATGCAGCTAAAGTGGTGACGGAAGATCATGTCGATGAGTTGTTTGAAGTTCTCTATGCTGACGTAGGTGACTTTCTGTTGGATGAGGAATTTACGGATGACGTGTTTGAGATATCCCGAACTATAGAGTCGGTCAATGAGGCGTCTTTACCGGAAAAGGATCAGGTGCTCCCTGTTCTTAGGTCTATCTACTCAAAGGAAATGCCGCTGGCTGAAGGTGAAGCATTTTCCGAGTTTATCGACGAACTCAAGAGCGTTATAGAGCACCATAACGTTACTGACGCTTTGGCATTTGCCAATCAACACCAGGAACGCTTGGTGCAGAAGATTATAGAGAGTCCGGACTACAAACAGCAGGCGATAATGGACGCCACGGATAATGATGGGAGTATGGTTGAAGGTCGCATTCGTGACGCGCTATTAGACGGTCGCATTGACTTTAGTGGGTACGAAATGGAGTTGAATCTGGCTCAGTTTATTTCGGCCTTGCACGCCGTTATTGAGTCAAGCTATCTCGCCGTTGTGTTTAATACCTTTGAGAGGATGGGTGAGATGCACGCTAAACTTCTCAATATTTATCAGCGTGAATTGGGTGCGTAAGAATATTGCAGTCGGCAGTTAATGCCCATTACCCCGGTGCAATGCGTTTTCTACCCCTCATTTTAGTTCCTACTGCTCCGAAAGATGGAGGGGAGCTTCGGTAATCCGAAAACTCCCCTCCATCGCGCGGTTCATGCCGTTGTGCACCTTGGCGAGCAATTCATTGGATAGCCTGTCCTTTAATGGCGAGCTGTCTGCCCCAGAAACCCCGTAATCAACCCCACCACCTGTTGCTGAATCACCGCCCGTGGCCGCCCACCCTCGCCATCGCGGCAAATCATGCCATCGCCCGGCGAGCTTTCTTCAATCAACGCGATCGCGCCCGGTTTGCAGATCGACATAAAGCTGAAGTGCGTGGCGTCGCTGATTTCCACGTACTGCGTCGTGGCTTTTGGCAGGCGCTTGACCAGGTCGGCGGATTCCAGGTTGGGGTCCATATCCTCGGTTGGCACGCCCCCCGCGATGACCAGCGCGGGCACCTTGAATGCCGCCAGGCTGGCGTCGGTCATGCCGCGTGACAGGCCCAGATCCAGAGACACGATGGCGGTGACGCGCTTGTCGCTCAAGTCCGCAGCCAGACGCGCTTTGCCGTCGGGTGTCGCGGCGGGGTTCATCTCGTGGTAGCCGATGCAACCGCCCAGCTTTGGGTGGGCGGCGCAGTCGCGGGTGAACAGGTCAGGATCGAAGCGCGCGCCGGCGATTTCCAGTACGGTCCAGCCGCCAAGGGAATGGCCGACAGCAGTAATGTGTTGGTTCGCCACCGCGCCAAACTGTTGCGGTTGAGCCAGCACGGCGTCGATAGCGCGGGTCAGGTCGGCCGGGCGTTGCCATAGCTGTGCGGCGGCTTGCGGGTTGCGGTCCTTGGTGGTGGTGCCGGGGTGGTTGACCGCCGCGACGATGTAACCTTTGTGCGCCAATGCACTGGCCAGCCACACCTGCTTGCCCCAGTTGCCGCCGTGACCGTGGGACAGCACCACCAGCGGATGCTCGCCCGCAGCCGGCGGCGCGTCGGGCACGGCGAGGGCGCCGATGAAGACCGCGTTGTCGGCGATCAGCTTGGGTTTGGCTGAGGTGGTAGCGGGGTACCACACCACCAGCTCCAGTGGGCGATTGTTGTGCGCATCGGGCAGGGTGGTGGTTTTGAAACCGACCGAGCTTTCGTCGGCGAAAGCGGGGGCGGCCAGGCAGAGCAGGAACAGCGCGCGTAGAGCGGTTTTCATTGTTTTTATCGTCCTTGATTTAGGTAGCGAATCATCACCTGAAACCCTGTGGTCTGCACATCCCCTGTTTGCAGTTAATACCCGCCCCGTTGGGGATCGTTTCGCTAGCCCGTTCGTCTGTCAGTGTTTGAGATTAATCGCCTGTGCCACCTTGGTATTGGCCAACCCAGCCCCATAACTACCCTCGTATCCACTGAGGGCGCAGACCATGACCAACCCAACCGAAACCGCCATCCTTGCCGGCGGCTGCTTCTGGGGCATGCAAGACCTGTTGCGGCGCTATCCTGGTGTACTCAGCACGCGTGTCGGCTACACCGGCGGCGATGTGCCGAATGCCACGTACCGCAACCACGGCAACCATGCCGAAGCCATCGAGATTGTGTTTGACCCGGCGGTGATCAGTTATCGGCAGATTCTGGAGTTCTTTTTCCAGATCCATGACCCGAGCACGCCTAACCGCCAGGGCAACGACACGGGGCCCAGCTATCGCTCGGCGATTTATTACTTGAGTGACCAGCAGCGCGACATTGCCGAAGATACGGCGGCCGACGTGGACGCGTCGAAGCTGTGGCCGGGCCGTGTGGTCACTGAGATTCAGCCGGCAGGGCCATTCTGGGAGGCGGAGCCTGAGCACCAGGATTATCTGGAGCGGATACCGAATGGGTATACCTGCCACTTTATTCGGCCGAACTGGAAGCTGCCGAAGCGGGCTTGAGGGCCGCCGAGATGATCGTTGCAAAATGTGGGAGCTGGCTTGCCTGCGATTACAGTGTGTCAGTCAATAAATTAGTTAACTGATCCTCCGCCATCGCGGGCAAGCCCGCTCCCACAGGGTTTTGTGTTTGATCGTTAGCCGGCGGCCTCGCGTTCCAGCAGCTTGTCCATCAACAGCACCCCCAACTCACTCAACTGGTGAATCGCCAGGGCCACGTCGCGCTGTTTTCCGGTCAAGTCTTCTGACAGGTCGAGCAGCAAGGCGGTGACCGAGGAAAAGGTTTCGTAGCTGTTGGTGATCAGGGTTTCGTTGCTGGCGTCGGCCGCGACGTTGAACAGCGAAGGCGGTGGCGTAGCCGGGTCGGCTTTTGGATTGAGGTAGTGATCAATTGCTCGATGCGCGGCCTGATTGAGTTTCAGGTCCGGTTCGCTGGGAGGGTTCGGCGTTATTTTGAACATGTGTGTTGTACCTGATTAGGGCCGACACCTTTTCGCTACTAAACGAAAGGGTGGCAGCTGTGCACAGGTTAGTAGACCGGGGAAACACACAAAGCCGGCGCGCCCGAGGACGCCCTGCGCACAGCCACCATCAAGCACAGACAAAAACATCTGAGAGATGAGGCTCATGCACTTTATGTTGTCACTCGGGCTACTAAACCCGATCACTGAGTTGTCAGCGACCGAGCAACCTTAGAGACGCCCACCACAGCGCACAAGCCGGCGGATTCTGACGCAAGCGTAGGCAATGGAGCAAGGCGCTGTGGCTTCGGACTTTCCTGTTTCAGGCTTCGTTGTAGGACATGAGCCTTACGCCGAACAAAATGTGGGAGCTGGCTTGCCTGCGATTACGGTGTGTCAGTCAATAAATTAGTTAACTGATCCTCCGCCATCGCGGGCAAGCCCGCTCCCACAGGGTTGATCGTTCCCACGCTCCGCGTGGGAATGCCGCCTCAGACGCTCCGCGTCCAGCCGTCGACGCCTATTTTAAGGCCTGCGCAATGTGACGCGGAGCGTCACGGGATGCATTCCCACGCGGAGCGTGGGAACGATCATGCGGGTGCTGTGTTGGGTGGTTGATCAGGCTTTGGCTACGCCCACACGCCACTGCGCTGGCGGCAGAAGCCCATTCACCAGGTAATTACCCACGATCCGCGACTTGTACACCCGCGGGTTATGGTTCGCCAACGTGCGCGCATTGCGCCACAACCGGTCCAGAGCCTTGTTGCTGGCCGTGGCGCTGGCGCCCAATGCATCGAACAACCCGGTGGTCGCCGCCAGTGTTGCATCCACCACGGGATTGACCGCCAGGCACACCTCCAATTCCGCCAACGCAACCTGCGAGTCGTCATCCTGCAGCGGCCGGTCTCGCGCAATCACATACTGCGCTGTCTGGTCCAGGCGCTGCGCCGCGTGCTGGGTGATGGCTTGTGCGGCGTAGGCTTGACTGGCGACTTCGCCAATCACTTGCAGCAATTGCACATCCTGGGCAGCGGTGTCGGCGTTGCCGGTGGTGAAGGTGCGGGCGCGCTGGCTGAGTTCGGCGGCGCCGCTGAGTGCGGCGCGGCGGGCGATGCCGGCCAGGGTGGCAAGGTGGTAGATCTGGTAGAACGACTGGCCATAGGCGAAGCGTTGGGTGGTGGGGCGCACATCGTCATCCACCACCGGTGCGTTGTCGAAGAGGCAGGTGCCGCTGGCGGTGAGGCGTTGGCCGAAGCCATTCCAGTCGTCGATGATCTGCACACCGGGCGCCTTGAGGTCGACCACCAGGCTGTACACCACACCGTCTTCGCCGGTGGCCACGGTGTTGATCAGGTCACTGTAGAGCGCGCCGGTGGTGTAGAACTTTTTGCCGCTGATGCGCAGTGTGCCATCGGTGTGGCGGTGCAGGCGGGTGCCGAAATCGCCACGGGCCTGGTTGCCGACTTCGGTGCTGCCTGGGGAAAGCAGGGCGCCTTGGCCGAGGCGGTCGAGCCATTGGGCGCGCCAGTCACGGTCTTTGGCACACAGCACGTCTTCGCAAAAGCCAAAATGCCCACGCAGTGCCTGGGTGATGTTGGAGTCGGCGGCGGAAAGCTCTGTCAGCAGCGCAAGCAGTTCAGCGAAGGTCGCGCCTTGCCCGCCGTAACTGACTGGCAATCGCCAGCGTGGCAAACCCAGAGCGTTGAGCTGTTGGATCACTGTCGCCAGGCTGGCGCGTGTCTGATCCGCCTCGGCAGCGTGTGCAAGGATCTGCGCAAACAGCGGGCGAAACGGAGCGGCCAGTTGTTCGTAACGGGCGGAGGGCGCAGTGCCCCAGATATTCAATACGGGAGTCGACATGCAATGGACCTTGCAGAAAGGGTTTCAGACGCGGGGTCCAGTGGTCTGGTGGCGTCACCCTAACTCAGTGGGCAGCAAACTTTTAATACGAAAAATAGCTAACCCACTGTTCGGCGGTTCTATCGATAGTGCACAACAGTATTAAACCCGGCGCTTTTATTGCGTTAGCTTCTACGGGCGCCACGCTCGGCGACTGCCAAAACCCTTCCCTCATTGCCAGACTGCACGCCCACAGATGGTTGAGTCAGCCATTAACTGTGTGGATTCCTCCTATGATCAATCGTCGTAACTTGCTAGCCGTGCTGGGCCTGGCCTCGCTGACACTGCACGGCCCATCGGTGTGGGCGGCAGCGCCGCAGACCCTGACGGTGGGTGACCAGTTCTTCTCCAATCGCATCGTCCTGGAGCTGTCCGGCGAGCTGAAAGACCTGCCGTATCAAATCGACTTCAAGCGCTTCAATACCGGCTCCCCGGTGGCCTCGGCGGTCGCCAGTGGCGCGCTGGACGTGGGCATTGTCGGCGATACGCCGGTGATCAGCCTCGCCGCCAATGGCGCGCCGGTGAAAGTGGTCGCCAGCACCCAGACCAGCCTCGATGGCGTGGGCATTGTGGCGCGCAAAGGCATCCATTCGGTGGCCGAGCTCAAAGGCAAAACGGTGGCGATCTGGAACGGTTCGTGGAGCCAGCAACTGGCCTACAAGGCCCTGGATGAGGCCGGTGTGCCGCGCAGCAGCGTGACCTTCAAATACCTGCTGCCGGCCGAAGCCAGCCTGGCGCTGAGCCAGGGCGACATCGATGCCTTCGGCACCTGGGAACCCTACGTGTCGTTGCAGGAGAAAGAGGGCAGCACCCTGATCCGCAATGCCAAGGGCCTGATGAGCGCGCCGACCTACATCGTTGCGTATGAGCCGGCGCTGGCGCAGAAACGCGCGATTATCAAAGATTTTGTGGCGCGTCTCACCCGTGCGCGGGTGTGGAGCAGCAGCCACGTTGATGAGTATGCCCAGGCGTGGTCGAAGGCCAACCAATCTGCACCGGAGATTGCCAAGGTGTGGTTCAAGCGTGATGCGATCAAGGTGCTGCCGATCTCCCCGACCATTGTCGGCGAAGCCCAGGCCACGGCGGATTTCCTGGTCGATGCGCAGATGCTCAAACAGCCTTATGACGTGACGCCCTTGTTTGATCAGGCCCTTTAAACGCGGACGAAACACGCGCTAATAGTCTCGGGCGCCTGTTGATACGGGGGCTGAGCTAGGGTTTTTGGTTCCGGTTGGCGCCGGAACAAAAAATTCACTAGCATCAGTATGGAGTAGCCAGTAGGCTACAGGTGAGACTTTGACCAATTCGATCGGCAGGACGCCGGAGTTTGATACATGGCTCGACGGTATGAAGGATCTATGGGGCAAAACGGCGGTGCTGACTCGCCTGGACCGCGCCGAAGAAAACAATTTTGGCGATTGCGAGCCGGCCGGTGACGGCCTGAGTGAAATGCGTGTATTCGTCGGGCCTGGCTACAGGATTTATTTTGTACGCACGGGCATCACGGCCTACCTGATGCTGTGGGGCAGTGATAAAACCGACCAAAAAAGAGGCATAAAGCGGGCAAAAGAGATTCTCGATGCCCTGAGAGGTAAATGAAATGAGTAACTCGACATTCAAACCCGAGGACATGCCGATCCTCGATCTTGATACATCCGGCACCAGCGTCTACGAAGCTTCGCGCTTCCTCGACAGCCCGGAAATCATCAGTGCTTATCTGGCACAAAGCATGAAGTCCCAGGACCCGCAGATCCTCATGAAGGCGCTGGCTGAAGTCGCCAAGGCCCAGGGTGTGAACAAGGTGGCCGAGGCGGCGGGGGTCAATCGCGAGAGTCTGTATAAAACCCTGAAGGGCGGCTCTAAAACACGTTTTGAAACGATCAAGAAGCTGATGCTGGCGTTAGGCGTTGAGCTGACTGTGCAGCCCGTTGCAGCTGGCGCGAGCAAAAAAATGCCGCGGCACAACGGACAATAATCAGCAACTGTCAGTTTTCACAGTATCTTTCTCCTTGAAGTCATGGTCTTGTCACACGCTGATGCGAACGTTCCCTAGCCAAAAAACACACGGCACCGGACCGCGCCTGAGTTGTACTTCAAGGAGATTTAATCATGAGGGTCGTGACCTCAGGCTCTGCTTATCTGGATATAGACGCTTACGCTTGTTGCATAGCCTACGCTGAACTGCTGAATCACCAAGGTGTTCAAGCGCGTGCGGTCAGCAGTGCGCCACTCAATTTCAGCGTTTGTGCCAGTGTGCTCGGTTGGAAGGCCTCGCTGGACGATTACCAACCCGGCGCCGACGATGAGTTCGTGTTGGTGGATGTCTCCGACTACCATCATTTTGACCCGGTCGTGGTACTCGATCAGGTGTGCGAAGTGATTGACCATCATCCAGGCTTTGAAATCCACTGGGCGCAGAAGCTGGGTGCGGATGCTGATATCCGGCCAATCGGTGCTGCGGCAACGCTGGTTTTCCAGCGTTGGGAAAGGTCCGGCCTGCTGCCGCAGATCAGCCGGCACAGCGCTGCGTTATTGGCCACGGCGATTCTGGACAATACCCTGAACTTCACCGGAAAAATGACCGCATCCCTGGATATCTGGGCCTACGAGGTGCTGGCGCGGCGGGCGGGGCTGACGGCGGATTGGCCGCAGCGTTATTTCAGCGAATGCCAGGCTGCGATCGAAGCCGACCTTGAGGTCGCCCTGGCGGCTGATATGAAACACATGACGGCCACGCGCAACCTGCCGCAGCTCATTGCGCAAATGACGGTGTGGGATGCGCAGGGGTTGCTCCAGCGGCATCACGCAGCCATTGAACAATGGCTGGCGGCGCAAGGTGAGGACTGGCTGTTGAACGCTATCAGCATCCGCGAGCGCAAGAGCTATTGGTTGGCCGAGCCTTCTCTCAGCCAGCAGAAGCTGAGCCTGCTGCTGTCGCTCGATTGGCAAGGTACACAGGCCGTGCTTGGGCGTGCGATGCAGCGCAAGGAGCTGGTGAAGCTGGCCCTGGCTGCCGCACGCGAAGACCTCAGCGTACGAGGCAAGGCCGTTTGTTGTTGAAGGCCCAGCCCGGTATCAAAAACTGCATCGCCACGCTGTCGTCCCGCGCCCCAAGGCCCATGCCTTTGTACAGTTCGTGGGCCTTGGCCACGGCATCCATATCGATCTCCACGCCCAGGCCCGGTTTGCTCGGCACCTTGACGTAGCCGCCCTCGATTTTCAGCGGTTCCCGGGTCAGGCGTTGGCCGTCCTGCCAGATCCAGTGGGTGTCGATCGCAGTGATGTCGCCCGGCGCGGCGGCGGCCACCTGGGTGAACATCGCCAGGGAAATATCAAAGTGGTTATTGGAGTGCGAGCCCCAGGTCAGGCCCCACTCATTGCACATCTGCGCCACGCGCACCGAGCCTTGCATCGTCCAGAAGTGCGGGTCGGCCAGGGGAATATCCACCGACTGCAGCTGGATCGCGTGGCCCATTTCACGCCAGTCGGTGGCGATCATGTTGGTCGCGGTTTTAAGCCCGGTGGCACGGCGGAATTCGGCCATGACCTCGCGGCCCGAGTAGCCGTTTTCTGCGCCACAGGGGTCTTCGGCGTAGGCCAGCACGTGGTGTTGATCGCGGCATAGGCGGATCGCTTCTTTCAGTGACCATGCGCCGTTCGGGTCGAGGGTGATGCGTGCGTCCGGGAAGCGCTCGGCCAAGGCCGTCACCGCTTCGATTTCTTCATCGCCACTCAATACGCCGCCTTTGAGCTTGAAGTCGTTGAAGCCGTATTTGGCTTTGGCGGCTTCGGCCAGGCGCACCACGGCCTCGCTGGTCAGGGCTTTTTCATGGCGCAGGCGGAACCATTCGTCATCGGCGTCCGCCTCGTTGCGGTAGGCCAGGTCGGTGGCCGTGCGATCACCGACATAGAACAGGTAGCCGAGCATTTTTACTGCGTCACGCTGTTGGCCTTCGCCCAGCAGGGCGGCTATGGGCACTTCGAGGAATTGACCGAGCAGGTCGAGCAGGGCGGCCTCCATGGCGGTGACGGCGTGGATGGTGATGCGCAGGTCGAAGGTTTGCAGGCCACGGCCGGCAGCGTCCCTTGATGCAAAGGTGGTGCGCATCTGGTTGAGGATGCGCTGGTACTGGCCGATGGGTTGGCCGATCACCAGGCTGCGGGCGTCCTCCAGGGTTTCGCGGATGCGCTCGCCACCGGGCACTTCACCGACACCGGTGTTGCCCGAACTGTCCTTGAGGATCACGATATTGCGGGTAAAAAATGGCCCATGGGCGCCGCTCAGGTTCAGCAGCATACTGTCGTGGCCGGCGACGGGAACGACTTGGAAATGGGTGACGACGGGCGTGGTCATGGCAGGATCCTAATAAGCTTAAAGAGGTTTGCTGATAGCGGTGCCTGTTGCTGCAACGCTCGGCGGCGCCAGCACGGCAGAAGGCGAAGTCTTGGCAAAAAACACCAGGATGGCCGCCAGCACCGAGGTGCCGGCCAGGCCATACAGGCCGCCCTGGATCGAGCCGGTGGTCTGCTCCAGAAAGCCGAAGGTCGTAGGCGCCACGAAGCCGCCCAGGTTGCCGATGGAGTTGATCAGCGCGATCACGGCAGCGGCGATGCGCACATCCAGGTAACCCTGTGGGATTGGCCAGAACAGCGAGGACGCGGACTTGAACCCGATGGCCGCAAAGCAGATCGCGACAAAGGCGAAGATCGGCCCGCCGGTGGTGGACATGAACATGCCGGCGGCGGCGATCAACAGCGCGGCGGCGACCCAGGCTTGCTGGAACTTGAACTTGCCCGACAGCGCGGCGAAGGCGTACATGGCGATGATCGAGATCAGCCACGGGATCGAGTTGAAGAAGCCGACCTGCACGTCGCTCAGATCGCCCATCTTCTTGATGATGCTAGGGAGCCAGAAGGTCGCGGCGTAGATCGTCAGTTGGATGCAGAAGTACAAGGCGCAGAACAGCAGGATCTGGCGGTCCTTGAGCAGCTTGGCAATGGTCGGTTTGATGGTGGTCAGCGCCTCACGCTCGCGCTGTTCCTGGTCAATGGCGCCCACCAGCGCGTCCTGTTCTTCGCGGGTCAGCCATTGGGCGTCGTGGGGTTTGGAGTCGAGCCAGAACCACACAAAAAAGCCCAGCGCCACTGAAGCCAGGCCTTCGATGGCAAACATCCATTGCCAGCCGTGAAACCCGAACCCTTCTATCTGCAGAAGTGCTCCCGACAGCGGGCCGGAGATCAGCGACGCAACCGCCGAGCCACTGAGGAAAATGGCGATGGCTTTACCGCGCTCCACGCCGGGCAGCCAGCGCGTGAAATAGTAAATCACCCCAGGGAAAAACCCCGCCTCGGCCACGCCCAGCAGAAAGCGCAGGACGTAGAACTGGGTTTCGTTCTGGATGAACGCCATCAGCGTGGCGACGATGCCCCAGGTGAACATGATGCGGGTCAGCCAGATGCGCGCACCGACCTTTTGCAGCAGCATGTTGGAGGGCACTTCAAAGAGCGCGTAGCCGATGAAAAACAACCCGGCGCCCAAGCCGTAGGCGGCCGCGCCGATACCCAGGTCATGCTCCATGTGTGTGCGCACGAAGCCGATATTGACCCGGTCGATGTAGTTGAGAATAAACATGATCACGAACAGTGGGAGCACGTGGCCCTTCACTTTGCTCACGGCGCGCGTGAGGACCGAATCACTTTCTGGAGCGGCAGATGCGTGGTTTGAATTGTTCACAATTAAAAAACTCCCCCTGATTTATTTTTATGCGGGTTTGCGTGTTTTGTTGCCAGACATCATACAAGTGGTTTTCTTGAGTTCGCAATGCACCTGCAACTGTTTTTGTTCTTATAAGGCTGCTGATTGGTTGTGTGTTTTGGTTATTTTTCTAGCGTTTGTTGAGTGTATAGATCGATCGGCGATGTAGTTATCGCGATCTTTACCTTCACGCACGGCCCGCAAGGGCCAGCGAGCATTGCGTCATTCTGGTTGGTTGTCATACAAGTTGTGAGCTTTATGAATCAAGCCAGCGCCTACTCGGGGCAGGGTGTTAAGCTCCCCTCAGCCAACCCCGTGGACCCATAGTGATGCCCATTGAAAGCGCAAACCCTGTGCGTAAACGTTCCAATAACCTCGCCCAAGGTGTGGTCGAGGCGCTGACCCAGCGCATCCTGCTGGGCCAGCTCAAACCCGGTGAAAAATTGCCGTCCGAGTCCAGCATC
Source organism: Pseudomonas sp. PA-5-4B (assembly GCF_021606215.1). Lineage (NCBI taxonomy): Bacteria > Pseudomonadati > Pseudomonadota > Gammaproteobacteria > Pseudomonadales > Pseudomonadaceae > Pseudomonas > Pseudomonas sp. PA-5-4B. The sequence goes on from NZ_WKDB01000061.1 coordinate 20,650, forward strand.
GTGCTGGAGCATGGCGTGAGCCGCACAGTGGTGCGCGAGGCGATCTCCAAGCTGCAGGCGTCGGGGCTGGTGGAGACGCGTCACGGCATCGGCACCTTTGTGTTGGTGCAGCACGCCCAGCAAGGTTTGCGTTTGCATGTGGACACGGTCGCCAGCGTGCGTAACATGCTCGAGCTGCGCTTGGGCCTGGAGGTGCAAGCCGTGGCTTTGGCCGCGCTGCGCAGGAGCGACGAACAGCTCGCACACATGCGCCAGGCGCTGGACGATTACCAGGCCTCGCTGGCCAGCAACGACAGCTGTGTGGAGGAGGACAAGCGCTTTCATCAACTGATCGCCGAGGCCACCGGCAATACCTTTTTTACCGAAATCATGCTGCACCTGGGCAGTGCGATGATCCCGCGCACCCAGGTCAAGGGCGTCGAACGCGGCGGGGCCGACTTCGCCAAGCTGGGGCAGTTGGCGAACCTTGAGCATGAGGCGATCTTCAATGCCATCAAGCGCCAGGACCCGGACGCGGCGCGGGCCGCCATGGTGCTGCACCTGACCAACAGCCGGGACCGGTTTTCCGGGGAATGACAAGGAACCACCGTTGAACGAACACACATTGTCCATGCGCCTGGAGCGCGTGGCCGCCAACGTGCCCGCTGGCGCGCGCCTGGCCGACATCGGCTCGGACCACGGCTACCTGCCGGTGGCCTTGATGCGCCGTGGCGTGATCACGGCAGCGGTGGCGGGGGAAGTGGCGACCACACCCTTTTACGCAGCCCAACGCACCGTGCGCGACAATGGCCTGGAGCAACACATCAGCGTGCGCCTGGCCGATGGCTTGGCAGCGATTGAACCGGGCGATGGGATCACCGCGATCAGCGTCTGTGGCATGGGCGGCGAGACGATCCGCGACATCCTCGACAACGGCAAGGTGCACCTCAGCGGCCAGGAACGCCTGGTCCTGCAACCCAATGGTGGCGAGCAACCCTTGCGCCAATGGCTGATGGACAACGGCTATCGCATCCTCAGCGAAGAGTTGCTGCGGGAAAACCGCTTTTACTACGAGATCATCGTGGCCGAGCGCACAGGCGCCGTGACCTATACCGATCAGCAGCTGTACTTTGGCCCGTTGCAAATGCAAGCCCGCAGCCCGGAGTTCCTGGCCAAGTGGCAGCGGATGCTGCGCCAGAAGCACAAGACCCTGGCCAGTTTTGAGCAGGCACGCCAGTCGGTGCCGGAGCAAAAACTGCAAGAAATTGCCCGGCAGGCGCGGTGGATTACCGAGCTGCTGGCGTGAAGTGACTTGTAACTTTTCCTACGCATGTGCAAGGATCTGCCCATGACTCAATTTTCGCAAAGCAACCGCCATCATCCCCACGGACCTTGCTTCAGGTGCCGTGGTTGCTTGCGCTCACTGATTGACCAGACCCACTGATCACTCAATGAACCCCACCCAAGGCGCCTATGGCGCCTTTTTTATTGCCTGCAAACACTGGAGATTCAACGCATGACAATGCTACGTGGAACCCGAATGGTCACCGGCAAAGAAGCCGCAACGATGCGTGAAGTAGAGGGCCGTTTCCGGAGCTATCTTCATCGAAGCGGGCGCTGAAGAAGTCATCGTGCCGGCTCTTTGGGGCCAGGACACGTTTATCGAAAAAACCGGCGGCAGTGAAATCATCGGGCAGATGTGGGCCTTCGATGACAAGGCGGGCCGCAAGTGCTGCCTGATCCCGGAAGCCACTGCGCTGTTCCAGGAGCGCAACGCCGACTTGCTCGAGGGGCGCGCGGCGGCGATGTTTTTTTACGTGGCGCGGTGTTATCGCTATGAGCGGCCGCAAGCCGGCCGTTATCGTGAGTTCACTCAACTGGGGCTGGAGATTCTAAGCCCTGACCCTGGGTTGGCGTTGCAGCGCAGCCAGGCCCTGTGTACTGGGTTTCTGGACACGCTGGGGCTCGACTATGCGCTGAACCTGGCCGTGAAACGTGGGCTGAGTTACTACCTGGAGGGCAACGGCTTTGAGGTGCGCTGCCCGACATTGGGTGCGCAACAGCAAGTCGTGGGCGGCGGGGCTTACCGTGAAGGCGCGGGCTTCGGTATCGGGCTTGAGCGGTTGGTGCTGGCGTTGGCGTGAAGCACCAGGCGTCTCCCAGTGGGAGGCGCCTGCTTTGCTGGCCTCGAATATGCTCCAGTAGCCGCCTTCTTTTGCTGACCCAGGAACCCTGCCATGGCCGAGACCACCGACCAAGCCTTCTACGACCGCGCAGATGCGCATATCGAACTGTCGAACGAGCAGCTCAAGACCTGTGAAAACCTCGGTGAGGTCAGCGCCTCGATGATGTTCGGCACCACGCGCTTCAATGCCTGGGCCAGCGCCCGCAACTTCAAGTCCGGCGCCGAGATGGCCGAGGCCCGTGAGGCGATGCTGAAGTATTTCTGTGATCAGTACAGGATGATGCTTGAGGATAACCTGGATGATCACATCAATAATTTCAGTCAGTACATGCGGGTGAAAGTGGCGGATTAAGAGGGTGGTGGGGGAGGGGCTGTGAGCTTGGCAGCCCCAGCGGATGCCATCGCAGGCAAGCTGGCGCCCACAGTTACCGTTTCACTCTCGTCATTGAGTGTTTTTGCCCCATTTTTGCGCACGCCCGCGCACTTTTTGATTGCCGCACCGCCTATCTCCGGCCCCTCCTGCAACGGCCCGTATCTTGCTAGAACCAAGCTAATCAATGACATGGCATTTTGCTTCTAGTCATTTCCAGCTTGTTTTTGGGAGCGGTCGGCCATGCACACTCTTTTATCACCCGGTATCCATTTGCTCGGCCGTCTCGGTTTTGCGCGCAAATTCCAGGTGCTGTTTTTCCTGTTCATGCTGCCCCTGGCCGGGAGCCTCTGGATGATTGGCTCGGACTATCGCGGCAAATTGAACGTGATTACCAGCGAGCAGTCCGGCGTGCACCAACTGTTGGCCCTGGACACGCTCGATGGCCAATTGACTGCGCAGCGCAACCTGGCCGCGCGCTGGAAAGCATTGGATATCCTCCACACCCCAACCCCTGCCGCCCAGGCTGCAATGGACAAAGTGGATGCAGGCAACCCGATGATTATGCAAAGCCTGCAAGGCTTGGGTGAAGCACTCAAAGCCCGCAACGCCAGCGCCGACACGCTTGCGCGGTTTGAGGCATTGCAGGCGGCGGTCAAGGGCATGGACACCCAGTCCCTGCGCACCGTGGGCTGGTGGCCGGACGGCTACGACCGTTTCACTGCTGCGTTGACGGCGCTGCAAACCTTGCGCGAGCAAATCACTCTGGATACTGGCCTGATCCTCGATCCGTGGCTGGAAACCTACCTGCTGATGCAGATCTCCACCCAGCAAACCCCGGACCTGATCGAGCGCATCGGTCGTACGGCCAGCGTCGGCCAGTCGTCCATCGCTTCGGGGCAGTTCACCTTGCAAAGCCGCTTGCAGATGCGCGACCTGCGCGGCCGTATTGGCGATGCACGTGACCAATTGGCCAAGGCCGCCGCTTCGCTCAAAGCCAAGCAATATCCTGGGATCGAGCCGTGGACGGCGCAATATGACAGCAGCCTGCTGCTTCTGGATAACGAACTAAAAACCTTGGATGAAGGCGTGTTTGGCGGCACCATCAAATTGGACACCGCCGCCTTCGACCGCAGCGTCGACAGCATGTTGGGCGCGTTGGGGGCGTTGCGCAGCCAGTCGCTTAACTCACTGGATGCGCGCCTGAGTGACTACCGCGAGCGCTCGCTCCAGCACTTTATTCCGGTGGCGGCGACGTTCAGCCTGCTGGCCCTGGCCGCGTTGTACTTGTTTACCTGTCTGCAAGCCTCGATTCGCCGCAGCGCCAGTGGCATCACCACACTGGCCGAGTCGTTGCGCGACGGTAACCTGTGCGTGGAGGTGGCGGTGGAAGGCCGTGACGAACTGGCGGCCATCAGCCGGGCGCTCAACGTTGCCGTGGTGCAATTGCGCACCAGCCTGCTGGGCGTCAATCACGAAACCCAGCAACTCGGTTCTGCCGTACTCACACTTAACGCGCAGTCAGGCAGCACCCTCACCGAGGTGGAAGACCAGCAACACCAAATCAGCCAGATTGCGGCCGCCGCGACCCAATTGGCCGCCACCTCCATGGGCGTGGCCAAGAGTTGCGAACAGGCCTCGGGCAGCGCGCAGCACACAAGGCGCATCGCCGAAGACAGCAGCCGCGACAGCCAGCGCACCACGGCAAGCATCCAACAGCTCAACCAGCGCCTGACCGACACCGCCAACGCCCTGGAACAGGTCAGCCAGCAGGGCCAGCAGATTCAGTCGGTGGTCGACACCATTCGCGGCATCGCCGAACAGACCAACCTGCTGGCGCTCAACGCGGCCATCGAGGCTGCGCGTGCGGGCGAGCAGGGCCGTGGGTTTGCCGTGGTGGCCGATGAAGTGCGCAGCCTGTCGCAACGCACCCAGGCGTCCACCGCACAGATCGCCGGCACCGTGGACAGTTTGCGCGCGACTGTCAGCCAGGCGGTCAGCCTGATGGGCGCGGCGTGCGACCAGGCATTGACCGACGCCGAATCCGTCACCGGCCTGGGCACCCGCCTGGGCGAAATTGCCGGTGCGGTGCAACACGTCACCGACACCCTGGCGCAGATCGCGGCAGCGGTGGAAGAACAGGCTGCAACGGCGGATGAGGTCAGCGGCAATATCCAGCAGGTCGACCAGGCGGCAGGGCGCTTGCTGGACGGCGCACGGGCGGTGAATCAGGCGGCGGATACCTTGCGCAAGGGCAGCCGGGCGCTGAGTGATAACACGGCGCGCTTTCGATTGGGCTGAGGCGCGGGCAGGTCAACAATATTTACCGCAGATACGCTCGGGCTGCGTCTCATGCTGAGGGTTCATTCCATCAGTATGAGGACCGTGCCCATGAGCACGCCGAGCCCTACATCCGCGTCACCGACGTTTCAGGAAATTCGTACACACCTGCTTGAGATCGACCCGAGCCTGCGCACGCAAACCCGGGAGCCTGTCGTATTACCTGCCGAACTGCATGCGCTGGAACAACTGAACACCACCCTGATCAGCGCCAACAACGTCCTGTTGGCGAGGTCACGCAGCTTGTTCGAGGCATTGACGGAGGCAGATCTCAGCCAAGCGGCCGGCAAGACGTTGCTTGCTCAACTCAAAACCGACTTGGACAAGCACCTGCTAGGCCTTGACGAAGTCAGCACGGTGGGCATTCAAGGCCGCAAGAGCTACCTCACCCAGGCGGCTGGTCTTGGCGCGTTGGAGCAGCAAGCCAAGCTGGATGTGCGTGATTACCTGCTAAGCCCTGCCGAACAGCGCATGGTTGAAGACTGCTCCCGAGGCCCGATCTTTCGTCCTGGCATGTACTCGCTTAATTTCAGCTACCAGGACAAAACCGTGGAATTTGCCGGGGCCTTCGTTCTTACGAGAAAGTCCAGCCCAGTCGTGGACAACCTGACGTCGGTAGAAAACCTCGGCCAGGTCTTGTTGTTCACGCCAAACAGGGGGCTGGAGGCCTTCGACTCTCTGGTGCAGCTCGACCAGAGCCTCAAGGCGACTTTGGCGCTACCGGCGGGTCGAGCGGAGTTCTGCCGACACTTGCCTGTACGTTATCAAACGCTGGATGTCGTCGATATCTGGCCCTTGCAATTGCTGCCCATTGACGGCGAGCCACTGTTCGAACACACCTACAACGCGATTATCGACAAGCGCAGCCAGGACATCGAACTGGCATTGAGCCTGGTAGACAACCCATTGCACGAGGCAACGCAGCTCAAGTCAGCATTGGACAACGCGGTGACAGCAGCGCTGCCAGACTTGTCGTCACGCTTGGCGTTCAGGCGCCAACAGCTACTCGAGCGCGGCGTCTATAACAGCCTGCCGGATTGGTATCGCAACGCGGCTGTGACGGACCAGCAAACCCTGAGTCGTTGCATGCAGGATTACAATCAGGCCCGGGCTACCTATATCGAGCTGCTGGGGCCTGTTGCGTCGCCTCAAGCCCTGGCAAGTTTCCAGTTGACCGAGTATCTGGACGAAGCGCTGGAAATCTACGACCTGGACCCGCGTCACCTGAACATCTCCACCCGACGCAACGTCGCCAATGTCGGCACCTATGAGCAGACCCGCAATCTGGTGCAATTAAGCTATGACGGGCTGCATACCGACGACGAGTTGCCCGGCTCTGATTTTTTGACCACGACCGCCCTGACCTATGCCGACGCGCCACTGCAAGGTGACCATGCCGTTCTGAGTGCGCAAAGCCTGCTCCACATCCTCCGCGAACCTGGCCTGCAACCGCGCCTGGACTATGCCGCGCTGCAAAAAAAAATGCAGGCCGAAACTGGCTACAAGCAGGCTACTCGCGACCTGTTTGATCATCGCCTGGTGTTGCTTGCCTTTGTCGCCCGGTTGCGAGGCGACCTGAGCCCGGCAGACCACAGGTTGTTCGAAACGTTGCGGGCCGGTACGAACCCGCTCCTGTGCGCACGCACCGTGCTGCTGCATGGCGCGCAACTCAAAGACCTGTGGTTATTGCGCGAGGAAGATGCCAACGGCCAAATCCGACGCTTGCTGTTGTGCACCCCCGATTCGCCACGTGAGCGACAGTTCCTGGCGTTCACCACCGAGCTCGAATGCCAGGCGCATATCATCGGTTGGGCCGATGACAACACCCGGTTAAAGGGTCGCACCATGAGCGACTACCTGTTGGAGCAATGCCCGCTGCGTTTTCGGCCGAAGATGCACACGTTCCTCAAAGGCTTGGGCTTCAGGCCCGACGCAAAGGAACATGAGGAAGTGACATTTGGCCCTGTGTGCTCCCACACGATATGCCTGGACGCCATGGTCATGCATGGGCAAAGCGCAGCGCAGGACGACTACGAATACAGCACCCCGCTGTGGTATCGCTCAGCCCAGGCGGCGGACCGAACCCGGTTGACCAGCCTTGCCGAAGATGCCGCAGGTGCCTTGCGCGTCTATAACGCCATGCCCGATTCAGAAGCGAACTTCATTACCTTCAATGCCTATCTGCACGATAAAGCCAAACTCAGCCTGAACACGCTGCTTGGTCGCCGTCAGAATGATATCGACCCGGATAGCGTGTTTGTGTCGGCGCCCTGGCCGTTGCTGGGCGGTGCGCCGAAGCCCATTTCCTATACCCGGCTGTACAGGGACGGTTACACGGATAACGTCGGGTTCATCGACCCGAAATTCTCCACTTCGGCCACGTTCAGCGGGCCGGTGGGCGTGGACCTGAGCCGTTTGACCCCGCAGAACGTATCAAGGGCGGTGACGGGTGTATGGATCGGGCAACGCTACACCGACGAAGTGCGCGCCAACTTGCAAAGCGCGAGCAGTCCCGGTTACGCCAAACGGCGCGACGCCACCTTGACGATCACACAACTGCAGATGAAGTACGCCGCACTCGATGGCTGCCTGCGCGGTCATATCGCCCGAGTCGACTTGACCTGGTTGGAGCGTGCGATCGACAGCCTTGGCGACACAGCGGCGGCGACCCGCTCGACTTATCAGGTACATCGCCTGAGCATTGACGGCGATTGGGTGATAGGCAGCTACCTGTTCAGCCATGCAAGCAACCCGGTTTTGCTCTACACCCCCAACGCACCCGATGGCATCGGTTTTCGTGAAGCGAAGCTATTCAACTACTGGCTGAAAAAGGTCGACGGTGTGTCGGATTACCTGCAGGGTCGGGTGCCGGTCCCATCTCAGGTACGGATCGGAGCGTTTCTGAAGACTGCCCGCAATGGCTTGCCCGAAACGATTGACCGTACGACCCCAAGCCCGGCGCGCTATGACCGGATAACCCCGGACACCACCGTGAGCGACCCGCGCAATGATTTTTACAACATGGTGTTGCAGCGCAAAATAGACGATGTAGTTGCCACCACGGTCAATCGCACGGAGATGATCACGGGGATTCTGTGGACATGCGTCGAATTGGTCACTGCCATCGCCACTATCCCTTTTCCCGTATTGAGCCTGGGCCTGGGTGGTTTGCTGGCGTTCAAGGACGCGATGCTCGCTATCAGTGCCTACCAACAGGGTGACACGGGCGAAGCCTTGAAACACTACATTGGCTACCTGGCCAATGTGGGCGGCGCTGTGCTGTTTGACTTTCGCCCGGCCCTTAAAGCACTGCGCGTGCGGCCGGTGACCAAGGCGCTGAAGCAGGCCACGCTGATCAACGATATAGACCCAGGCATTGCTGCCGGAATGAAACCTGTGATGTTCAATTCCGAGCAGTTCTGGATCAAAAACACACCGGACTCCCTGGGGCGGCATCTGCTGTTTCGCCGTGACCCAGTCACCGGGCAAATGCAGTCAACCACACGTGTGGTCAACCAGAACAGCGATGGCCATTGGGTGCGCTTCACGACTCCGGGAGGCGGGCGCCATACACTACTGCGCGAAGAGGTCGACGAGTTACTGGTGCCCTACGAGATTGCACCCGAGCAAGGGAAGTACTTCAGGCGCGCGCTCGATCTTGAATATGTGCGCATCGTTACCAGCCCTCCGGACGACGCCATTGCACAGGGCATAAGTGACGGGGCCTATCTTCAGTTGAAGCCTCTACGCGACAGCTATCTCGATCAGATGAAACACCTGACTCAAGACGCGGACGCGTTTTATGCCTCGCCTCCAGCGCGCCCGGACCGTAGCGGCTTGCCGGTGCTGGCACCGGATTCCAGCCCATCTACTGCGCTTGCCACCCTGTTTCCACTCAAGAAGCGGCTGATCATTGGCGCATCCAATACCAGCGTTGCCAGTAAGCAATTACTCATCGAAAACCTGCCAGCCTTGAAAGCGCAAGGGCTCAAGCGCGTGTACGTTGAAAACCTGCCGGCCGATGTTTTCCGGACCAAACTCAAAATTATCAACGGCGAAACCCAGGGTGACGTGGCGTATGCCTTGAAACAGGTCGAGGACCATCTGGCGCGGGTAGACTCAGGCTTGGGCTGGGACGCGGACGCGCCTTTTACCTACCGTAAACTGATGCTTGAAGCCCACAAGCACAAGGTCGCGATCGACGGCGTGGACGCCTCGAGTTCTTATCATATGGAGCATGTGCTGGCGCTGTCTGAACAAGAGCGGTTTATCCCTCGCAACAGCAAACTCAGGAACTTCTATTCCCACAAAGCCCTTTCACAAAACGACCCCGATGATGGTTGGATCGCCCTGGTTGATCACACCCGCATAGGGAGCACGGACGAAGTGCCGGGGCTGGCCGATTTGCAGAATGTCATCGCCCTGCGTGTGGAGGATGTTACCCCGGGCCAGGCGGTGGGCATCTCGCCTGATACTGCCTCCGCCGCGTTGTCCCGGGGTGATTACCGGATGACCATGGCGCCGGCATCACAAGCGCTGCCGACGGCGGGTCCTTCAAGGGCGGTGCCGGCGCCCGCTGCACCGTCCCATTACAGTGAGTTCGATCTGCCCGCGTCGTTTAAAGCGCACCTGGATGAAATGGTGCACTCGCATCGTGACTTGGATACTCGCTACGGCTTTGGGATTGGGCACCTGTATGAGGCGGCGTTCAAGGGGTTCAAGAACACCCGTAATCGTTTGGAGAAGGCCGCCAAAGCCGCCTTTGCCACTTACACGCCCCCGGCACGGTCCACCTTCGTCGAGCTGGGTACGGTGGCCAGCGAAGAGGCGTTCGTCAAGTTACTGTACAAACTCAAGCGCGGACTGATTGTTGCTGAAGCGCATGCGGATAAGGCGAGTAAACAGTTCCTGATTAAATACATGAAGCTATTGAAAGAGCAGGGTGTAAAAACCTTGTATCTGGAACACCTGCTTACCGATCTGCACCAGCTTGAACTGGACGTTTTTTATAACACGCTGAAAATGCCGGAAAATCTCAAGCGCTATCTGAGGGCGCAGGACCTCGGCCATATGGGGAGCGGTTACACGGGAAAAAACACCTACACCAACGTCGTCAAAGCGGCGAACAAGGCGGGCATCCGCGTCCGGGCTCTCGACTGCACCGCCAGTTACCACGTCAAAGGCATGCACGACTTGAACGCCCGCCAGAGCGTGTTCAGTTACTTTGCCAATGAGGTGATCAAGGCTGATCAGGCGGCACTGGGGCCGCATAAGTGGGTCGCACTCATGGGCACCTCCCACGCCGACATCTATCAGGGCGTGCCAGGCATTGCGCAATTGCAGGATGCGGTCAGCTTGACGGTACGCGATGTCGCGCCCGACCATGCACTGCCTTTGCACCGAGGAGGCTGGGAAATCCTCGAGCGCGGGGTCAAGACGCCCGCGGGCACGGCCATGCGCAGTGACTTCAAGGTGCATGTCGGTGTGGCCGGTACGCCGGCGCCGCGCCCGATGGTTGCAGCGGATCGTACATGGATCAGAAGTGTCGGCGATTTCCTGATCGAGCGGCCTTCAATGACCCAAGCCAATGTGCTCCATCGTTCTAACACTGGAGATATCATTTCCACGCCTGTTCAAATTGACGATAAGGGGCAGTTCTTTATTGAGCGGTGGCCACAGTTGCAAGCAAAGCGTTACCCAAGTCTGGATTTTTTGATTCATGCACTCAAGACGGATGTGCAGTTGACGGCCGTTTCCGCTTCGACCCTGCCGAGCGTGCGCCTGAAAAATATCGGTGACTTCCTGATCGAGTACGCTTCATCCACACAAGCCAGTCTGCTTCACCGTTCCAGGGCTGGAGAGATTATTACCACCCCAATAAAAAGTGACGAGCTGGGGCAGTTGTCTATCGAGCGCTGGCCGCTGTTGCAAGGCAAGCGGTACGCAACGATAGAAGGCTTGGTGGATGCGCTCAAAAAAGAAGTGCGTTTGACCGCCGTCGCCTGATCACCGCCTCTTGAGGGGCAGCCTCTCGTGAAGGGGCTGCCACAATAAATCGTGGGCACTCCACTGGGCTGGCGTAGTCTCATGGCCAGACACCCACGCTTATCCTGCGGAGCTTCCCATGATCATCGTCCACCACCTCAACAACTCGCGCTCACAGCGCATCCTCTGGCTACTTGAGGAGCTCGGCCTGCCTTACGAGATCAAGCGCTACCAGCGCGACCCGAAAACCAACCTGGCGCCCCCGGAGCTCAAGGCCATCAACCCACTGGGGAAATCCCCGGTTATCGAAGATGGCAGCCTGGTGTTGATCGAATCCGCCGCCATCATCGACTACCTGATCCGCCGCCATGGTCAAGGCCGCCTGCAACCTGATCCTGCCTCTGCGACCTACGACAAATATGTGCAATGGCTGCATTTTGCCGAAGGCTCGGCCATGCTGCCGCTGATGCTCAACCTCTACGTCGGTCGTCTGGGTGAAGCCGGTGCGCCGTTGCACCCGCGTATCGAGTCGGAAGTGGCCAACTACCTGGGCTATCTGAATGACGTGCTGGCGGATACGCCGTATCTGGTCGGTGACGAACTGAGCGGCGCGGACATTCAGATGAGCTTTATCGGTGAAATCGCCAAGGCCCAGGGCAAGTTGCAGGCCTATCCAAACCTGGCGGCCTGGGTGCAACGCTTCCAGGCGCGACCTGCGTACCGCAAGGCGGTGGAGCAGGGCGGGGAATACGCGTTCGCCAAATAGGTCAGGCCAGAAGGCACAATTGCCCCTTGTGGCGAGGGGGCCAGCCCGCTCGCCACGGGTCTGTGTCCCCCATTCTTAAACGCTATTGCCCTCGAAACGCTTTAACGAAAACGCCGACAGGTCCAGGTCACTCGACCCACGCATGCACCACTGCGCAAATGCCTCACCCAGCGCCGCCGAATGCTTGAAGCCATGCCCCGAGCACGGCGACACCACCAGGGTGTGCTGCAACGTGGGGTGTTCGTCGATGATGAAATCGTGGTCCGGCGTCACGGTGTAGGCACACACCGCCGCCTTGAGCACTTTGGCCGACACGCCGGTAATACGGCCCTTTACCTGCTGTTCGTACATCTCCTGGGCTTGCGCCGCCGAGACCGTGCGGTCCAGCGTTTCAGGCGTGGCCGTGGTGTGGTACTGCGCCGTGGCCAGCTTCATGCTGCCTTCGCCGGGCAACGCCGGGAACCCATAGTGGGTCTGACCTTGTTCGTGCGTGAGGATATAGGTGGGGGATTTGCCCACCAGGTCGCCCCCAGGCTCCAGCGCGAACCAGAACAGCTGTTGCCGATAAACACTCAGCAACCGGCCAAACGGCGCGCCGAGTAATTCGCCGGCCCAGTTGCCCGCACTCACCACCAGCTTGTCGGCCTGTAGCGTGCGCTGGTCGGTGGTCACCGTCACGCCGTGAACATCCGAACTGATGTGAGTCACCGTCTCGCCCTTGTACAGCGTGGCGCCGTGTTGCTCGGCCAAGGTGAGTTGCACATCAATGCAGCGCTCAGGGCGCACAAAGCCGCCGCCAGGCTCGTAATAGCCGATGGCGCTGTCCGCCACTTGGGCAAATTGCGGGAAACGCTGGCGAATCTGCGCAGCGTCCAGCCGCTCATGTTCAATGCCGTAGGTTTGCGCCAGGCCAATGGTGCGCAGGGTGAAGTCGGTTGCATCGCTGGGGTCAAAGTCATCACGAGAGGTGAGCACCAGCAACCCCGACTGCTCAAACAGCGCCTGCCCCGACAACGCCTCAAGCTCGCGCCAGATAGCGTGCGAACGCCGCACAATGGGCACGTACTGCGCGCCTTCGCCCACCGACAGCCGCGTAATACGCGTATCGCCATGGCTGGAGCCAAAACTGTGGGGCGGGTGGTGGCGGTCGATGCCGGCGACTTTCACACCGGCTTTTGCCAGTTGATACACCGTGGCGGCACCCATGGCGCCCAGGCCGATGACCAGCGATTCATAGCGTTCCAAGGTTGGTACTCGTGTGTGAGGTGAGGGCGTAGTTGAGGCTAAGGCGTGGGAAAAAACAATGGGGGATAAGAAGGTAGCCTGTACCCCGTTCAGGAAACCCACAGTTGAACTTCGTCGCCCCGCAATCCCCTGTGGGAGCTGGCTTGAACTGCGATAGCCGGTTAACACGAAGTCTGTGGCAGGTGGGCTGTTGTGGCGAGCAGGCTTGTCGAATCGTCGCACCGCCTGCGTTGGGCTGCGAAGCGGCCCCAGTAAAGGCACTGCAATTTTCCTGAAAGAACTCAGCGTCTGGGTTTGGGGCCGCTTCGCAGCCCAACGCAGGACAAGCCTGCTCGCCACAGGAGAAATTGGCTGCCTTCAAACGTTGTGTAGATACCCATAGCTATCGCAGGCAAGCCAGCTCCCACATTAGCGCCGCGTCAGGCCAGGCGTGCCCGCCAATCACCGCCATGCTGGAGGTTGCAGGCTTCTTCGCAATCAAAGCGCACGCAGCGCTCGATTTTCACCGAAGCCACCTCGGCGTCTTGTAGCGCCGCAGCCGTCAGTTCGCGCATACGTTGGTCCGCGCCGTTTGCCAGGGCCAGCTCCTTATTGGCCCGCGTATCGAACACCCAAATCACCCGCAGGCTTTGCGGGAACGCAGCGTAATCAACCGTGTGAGTCAGCCACTCGAAGCCCGGGATTTCAGCCTTGGCGGTTTCGCAGGCGTCGGTCAACGTGGCGACCAGGCGGCGTTCGAGGCGGGCGGTGTCGCGTTTGGTTGGGGGCATCAAAGGTCCTGAGATTCAATAAAAGTCATCACATCATCCGGCCCGTATTCACGGATTAGCCAGTTGTTCCCATCGGTTCGAAGTGAATCGCCTTAGACCTGTATGTCACACCGCGCCTCAACAGCGTGCAGCCGCAAAGTCAGACCCGATGCGAAGCACACCACCACGTGATGGTCGGCGGGGAAGGTATCGCAGAGGTAGAACGTTTCTGTCTCGGCATCGGCCGCCACAATGCCGATGGCGTGAAGCACCGTGTCGTCTTCAATCGGGCTGTCATGGCGCCCTTCGGCCGAAAAAAAACTCACGCCATGGAACGTGACGGTGATCTCCCGAGGCTCTTCGGGCGGCACCCAGTCCCCGGTCCGCCGTGTAAACCTGAGCGACAGCGTGCGCTCAGACAGCGCGTAATGGATGTCGCTGGCGACATAGAAATTGTGCAGGTCACAGGCGCGTCCTTCGACCTCAACCTCTATATGCCCGAGTGCAAAACCATGGAATTTCATCGCGCCTGCCTATCGCTGCTGAAACGCTACTTTCAGCCCCAGCCCCATAAACAGCGTGCCGATGATCTTGCCTTCCCACCGACGCAGCTTGGATAGCCCCTTGAGCCCGCGACTTAACGGGCGAATCGAGAGTGCCAGCAAACTCGTATAAACCGCGCTGAGCCCCGAAAAAATCAAGCCCAGCACGGCAAACTGCACCAACGACGAACCCGATTCCGGGTGTACAAATTGCGGCAGGAACGCCAGGAAGAAGATCGCCGTTTTCGGGTTCAACACCTCAGCCCCAATCGCCTGGAAAAACGCCTGGCGCGGCGTCACCGCCGGTAGCTCCAATCGCGCATGCGTGCCGGTTTTGGCCATGAACGCGCGCACGCCCAGGTAGATCAGATACGCCGCGCCAGCCCACTTCACCGCGTTAAACGCCGCCGCCGAAGTCATCAAAATCGCCGACAGCCCCAACGCCGCGCACAGGGTGTGAATCAAATCGCCGCACGCCACACCCAGCCCGGTCGTAACACCGACCTTGCGCCCGCCTTGAATTGTGCGGGTGAGCACCAGCAGCACGGAAGGGCCGGGGATCAGGAAAAGGCCGAGCACCACGGCGATGTAGGTGACGAGGGCAGTGAATTCAAACATGGCGGGTTATCTCGCAGATGGGCGCGGCCTACAGTAATCCTCATGTAGGCAGCCAATGCAACGCCGATCAAGCAAACGCGGCGACCATAAACGCCTCCAAGCCTTTCTCCTCCAGAATCTCGATAGAGAAATGCCCGAAGCGCTTAGGCAACCAAATGATCCGTGTGCCGGACGGCGATTGTAGATCCGCCAGGCTCAAGGGCCGGCCGTTTTCATCCTGCGGCTGCACACCCTCGGCCATCAACTCGGCATAGGCCACCTCGATATCCGGCGTGGTGTAGCAATGCCGATAAATCATGCCCTCACCGTGCGCGTCCAACAGCTCGCGCAAGTTGCCCGCCACCGGCTGCACCAGCATAAAACGCTCCAGGCCCATCAACGCCACCGCATATCGCACATGCAGCCCGCCGCGTTCCCACACCTGGGTGTTGGAGATTTTGGCCTTGAGGATTTTGGCGTAATAAGCGCAGGTTTCTTCAAGGTTCTCGACCAGTACGTCGACGTGGCTGAACTTCAGCTCCATTACAGGCCCTCTTGGCGGGTGTGGATTCAGGCGACAGTAGCCGATTTACAACTGTTAACGAATTGAAAGTCGCGTTCGATATAGGCTTCGAACAGTCCTAACCCCTGTTCGCCGAGCCCTCAACCATGAAATTGCCCGCCATCGCTGCCGCATTTTTTGTACTCGCCACCCTGCAATCACCCTGGGCACAGGCCGCAACGCCCATCACCCACGTCGCCATCTACCGAGGCCCGGCGGGCTGTGATGACTGTTCCGAGAACGTCAAAAACGCCTTGCTGCGGCTCAGCCCCAACTATCAGATCGACTTTGTAGGCGCGGATGAAGCCATCGACATCACCCCGCAAAACCTTGCACGCTATGACCTCTATGTTCAGCCGGGCGGCGGGCAGGATATTCCGGCTGCGCTCGACAGCTTCGGTGATGCACGCGTGGGCGCCATTCGAGACTACGTGGCCAAGGGCGGGCGCTACCTGGGGTTATGCATGGGTGCTTATCTTGCCGATAACAGCAACTTCGGGTTGATACCCCAGGACCTCGACTCCGAAGCCGGGCGACCGGGGTTTGAAGTGCGCGGGATTGAAGACGCGGCGGTGCGAGTGGTGTGGGATGGCAAGCCGGACAGTGTGTTCTATCAGGATGGGCCGTACTTTCCCAAGGTTAAGGGGCACGCGCCGTATACGGTGATCGCGACTTATCGCAATGGCGATGTGGCGGCGGCGCGGTATCGGTATGAGAAAGGTGTGGTGGTGCTGAGCGGGCCGCATCCGGAGGCGGGGAAGGAGTGGTTTGAGAATGCGGGGATTGCGCTGAGTGAGATGC
>NZ_WKDB01000062.1:0-36379 GCF_021606215.1 Pseudomonas sp. PA-5-4B
CCCTACTGCCCCGACCGAGCCTGGCTCGAGTTTGCTGTCCAGTTGACGGCCATCCTCAAGGGTCAGCTGCATTTCAATCTGATTCGCTGCCGCAAAGCGTGGTAGCACGCTGGCTTCGGTGCCATACCCAACGGGCTCCCACTTGCCGCTGTCAGCACCAGGCTTGGGCAGGTAAAAAGTATGGTTGTCCTGGAAAACCGCTGGAACATTCTCTTGGGTAAGCAGCACGGGGAACGCGGTGATCCTGGCTTTGCGTCGCCGCTCAAGAACACCGAGCTGTGCCATCAAACGGCTGTCATCCAAGGGCTCCAGCACCCGCGTCACGGAGGCTCCGGTGCCGGTTTCCTGAGCCCAGGCCACGCCCATCTTGTCGAGTTCTCTACGGTCTACATCGATCTGCCACAGCGACACTTCGATTGGTCGCTTGGGCTTGTCCAACTCCGCCACCAGTTCCTCTATCACCTTGACCTGATCAGGCTTGCCCTTGATCAGCAAGCTGTTGGAGTCCGGGTAGGCCATCACCAACAGGCTCTTGTCAGCCAGCAAACCCGGAGGGCGCTGCCTAGCATCCTTCTGCTCGATAGCCAGCAGGTTCTCGATCATCGTGGCCATGCCCGGTACATTGACCTTGTCGTCACCCATGACGTACTGACGGTCTGCCACATGGGTGTTGAACACCTGCACCACACCGAAGGCCTGTTTACCGACACGCACTTCGGTGCGCGGCCTGTCCATCAGTTGGGCCAGGTGCAACACCTGGTTCACATAATTAGGTGGCCCGGACACATAGAACGTGCGCGCGCCGCTCTCTCTGAGCGGATAACGTGATTCATCAAGCCCCGAACGGCGCATGAACCCGCGCAACCTGTCGACCGGAATGTGCCGCAGCGCAACCGCCGAGCTTTTTGCTTCGCTGGCGTCATACAGGTAAAGCACCTGCCCGTCGCTGTACCAGATCAGGCCCTGCTGCTCGGCGACGGTTGCGAGGGTCTGCTGCGCAGCCTCCAGATCGAAGGTGCCGCAAATGCGTTTACGCGCCGCTTCGCGGCTGACAACGACGGGCACCCCCAAAGAATGCGACAACGCACTGAAAAAGGTATGCAGGCTTTCATCCCGGGCTTCGTAGCTTGCGCCCCAGGCGCAGGCATTGGCCCACAGCAACGCACCGCACAGCAGCCAGCGGCATAGCCAGGGAGAGCTCATCGGTGATAGCTCATCAGGGTCGGTGAATCGATAGGCAACTTGGGTGTTCCTGGCAGTCGGGCGCAAAGAAGCGGCCATACTGAAAGGCACTCGAGTTTCAATCTTGATGGAAAGGTGACGGCAGGCTCCATCCGCCGCCCCGTGGCATGTGCCTTGCTACGGACTCTGCATCAAAGCCCGCGCCAACGTCGGAGCAGGCTTACAGACAAAGGCGTCGTTACCCGGCAATGGCTTGTACTGCCATGCGAAGGAGCGATGCTTTTTTTTTGACAGAAAAGGTAGGTGTTGATGAACGACTCGGTCGGCAACAGCCCGGTGAACACCCCACTGGCGTGGGTCAACGGCAGTGACGCCCCGGAAAAGAGCAGCCTGGACCTGGGTTTCATGGCACTCACCGACTGCGCTTCATTGGTGGTCGCCGCCACCCAGGGATTTGCCCAACCCTACGGCCTGACGCTGAACCTCAAGCGCCAATCCTCCTGGGCCAGCCTGCGCGACAAACTGGTCAGCGGTGAACTGGACGCCGCCCACAGCCTGTACGGGTTGATCTATGCCGTACACCTGGGCATTGGCGGCGTGGCGCCCACCGACATGGCGGTACTGATGGGGCTCAACCAGAACGGCCAGAGCATCAACCTGTCCCACGGCCTGCAACAGCAGGGCGTGACCACTCCTGAGGCACTCGACCGCCACGTGCACCAAAGCCGAACAAAGCTGACGTTCGCCCAGACATTTCCCACAGGCACCCATGCCATGTGGCTGTATTACTGGCTGGCGAGCCAAGGCATTCACCCGTTGCAGGATGTAGACAGTGTGGTGGTGCCGCCACCGCAGATGATCGCGCACCTGCAAGCCGGGCGCATCGACGGTTTTTGTGTCGGTGAGCCCTGGTGCGCCAGCGCGGTCAAGCAAAACCAGGGGTTCACCCTGGCCACTACCCAGTCGATCTGGCCAAACCACCCAGAAAAAGTGCTCGGCTGCACCCAGGCGTTCGTCGATCAATACCCAAACACCGCCCGCGTACTGGTTATGGCGATCCTCGAGGCCAGCCGTTTTATCGAACAAAGCCAGGAAAACCGCCGCTCTACCGCACAACTGCTCAGCGCTCGCGAGTACCTCGATGCCCCGCTCGACTGCATCGAACCCCGCTTGCTGGGGGCTTATGACGACGGCCTCGGCAACCAGTGGCAAGACCCGCACGCCCTGCGCTTTTTTGCTGATGGCGAGGTGAACCTGCCGTACCTCTGCGATGGCATGTGGTTCATGACCCAGTTTCGACGTTGGGGCCTGCTGCGCGAAGACCCGGACTACCTGGGCGTGGCTCGCCAGGTGCAGCAACTGGACCTGTATCGCCAGGCCGCGACTGCCGTTGGCGTCCCGGCCAACGCCCAAGACATGCGCAGCAGCCTGTTGATCGACGGCAAGATCTGGGACGGCTCCGACCCCGCCGCCTACGCCCGCAGCTTCCGCCTGCATGCCCTGGCGGACCTTACCAGCCGCCAGGCACTGCGCTGACAGGACCACGACTATGTTACGAATCCTGTTGATCAACGACACCCCGCGCAAGGTCGGGCGCCTCAAAGCCGCTTTGACCGAGGCCGGTTTCGAGGTGATCGATGAGTCCGGCTTGACTATCGATCTACCGGCGCGCGTCGAAACGGTGCGCCCGGACGTGATCCTGATCGATACCGAGTCACCCGGACGCGATGTGATGGAGCAAGTGGTGCTGGTCAGCCGCGACCAGCCGCGACCCATCGTGATGTTCACCGATGAGCACGACCCCAATGTGATGCGCCAGGCGATCAAGTCCGGGGTCAGCGCCTACATCGTCGAAGGCATTCAGGCCCAGCGCCTGCAGCCGATTCTCGACGTGGCCATGGCCCGCTTTGAAAGCGACCAGGCCTTGCGCGCCCAGCTCCAGGCCCGTGACCAACAGTTGGCCGAGCGCAAGCGCATCGAGTTGGCCAAGGGCATGCTGATGAAAATGAAGCACTGCAATGAGGAAGAGGCCTACACCCTGATGCGCCGCCAGGCCATGAGCCGCCAGCAGAAATTGATCCAGGTGGCCGAGCAGATCATCGCCATGAGTGAGCTGCTCGGCTGAACTGGCGCAGCTCTTGCTAAGCACTTATTACAGGTAGCCAACGGCGGTTGCCCCTTCTACGACAAAGACGTCGCCCATCCGGTTTGCACTCGCGAACTCGATGGCGGCGTTTTTTTTCGTTTTGGCCCCGGCGATTGGGGCCAACAGGCCTTCTGACAAGACCCCCAACCGTTGAGGTGCGTGATGAAATCAAGCTTCTGGAAATCCGGGCACACCCCGACCCTGTTTGCCGCGTTCCTGTATTTCGACCTGAGCTTCATGGTCTGGTACCTGCTGGGGCCACTGGCGGTGCAGATTGCCGCCGACCTGCACCTGACCACCCAGCAACGCGGCCTGGTGGTGGCCACGCCAATCCTGGCAGGCGCGGTGCTGCGCTTTTTGATGGGCATGCTGGCTGACAAGCTGTCCCCCAAGACCGCCGGGCTGATCGGCCAGGTGATTGTGATCGCCGCCCTGTTCGGCGCCTGGAAACTCGGCATCCATAGCTACGAGCAAGCGCTGTTGCTGGGCGTGTTCCTGGGCATGGCCGGTGCATCCTTTGCAGTCGCCCTGCCCTTGGCCTCCCAGTGGTATCCGGCTGAGCACCAAGGCAAGGCCATGGGTATCGCCGGCGCCGGCAACTCCGGCACCGTGTTTGCCGCCTTGCTGGCGCCGGTACTGGCCGCCGCATTTGGCTGGAGCAATGTGTTCGGCTTCGCGCTGATCCCGCTGGTGCTGACACTGATCGTGTTCGCGTGGCTCGCGCGTAATGCGCCCGAGCGCCCGAAAGCCAAGTCCATGGCCGACTATTTCAAAGCCCTGGGCGACCGCGACAGCTGGTGGTTCATGTTCTTCTACAGCGTGACGTTCGGCGGCTTTATCGGCCTGGCCAGCGCCCTGCCCGGCTACTTCAACGACCAGTACGGCCTGAGCCCGGTGACCGCTGGCTACTACACCGCCGCCTGTGTGTTTGGCGGCAGCTTGATGCGCCCATTGGGCGGCGCGCTGGCCGACCGCTTCGGTGGGATTCGCACCCTGCTCGGCATGTACGGCGTGGCAGCGATTTGCATCGCCGCCGTGGGTTTCAACCTGCCAAGTTCCTACGCCGCACTGGCGCTTTTCGTCTGCACCATGCTCGGCCTCGGTGCAGGTAATGGCGCGGTGTTCCAACTGGTGCCCCAGCGTTTTCGCCGCGAAATAGGCGTGATGACCGGCCTGATCGGCATGGCGGGCGGCATTGGCGGCTTTGCCCTGGCGGCAGGCATGGGCGCGATCAAACAGAGCACCGGCAGTTATCAGTTGGCCTTATGGTTGTTTGCCAGCCTTGGCGTGTTGGCCTGGTTCGGCCTGCACGGCGTCAAGCGTCGCTGGAGAACCACGTGGGGCTCGGCCGCCGTGACCGCCGCACGCGTCTGATGAGCCTGCAACTGAGCGTCGCCCAGGCCAGCGCCATCGGCCCGCGGGCAGAAAACCAGGATGCCCTGCGGGTGGTCACGCCCATGCCGGAACTGGCCGCAAGCAAGGGTTACCTGTGCGCCATCGCCGATGGCGTCAGCCAATGCGCCGACGGTGGCCTGGCCGCCCGTTCAACCTTGCAGGCGCTGGCCCTGGACTACTACGCCACGCCGCAAACCTGGGGCGTGGCCCAGGCACTGGAGCGACTGTTACTGGCACAGAACCGCTGGTTGCAGGCCAACGGCGGTGGCCAGCCGCTGCTGACCACCCTCAGCGCCCTGGTATTTCGCGGCCAACGCTTCACCCTGGCGCATGTGGGGGATTGCCGGGTGTATCGCTGGCTGGACGGCGAGTTGCAGCGCATCACGCAAGACCATGTGTGGGAACAACCGGGCATGCAGCATGTGCTCAAGCGCGCGCTCGGCCTGGATCAGCACCTGGTGCTGGACTTTCTCGACGGTGAACTGCGCGAAGGCGAGTGCTTCCTGCTGCTCAGCGATGGCGTGTGGGCCACGTTGGGCGACCACAGCATCAGCGCGATCCTGCGCGAACAAACCAATCTCGATGTGGCGGTGAACACGCTCGTCAGTGCCGCGCACCTGGCCGCCAGCCAGGACAATGCCAGCGCGCTGCTGGTGCGTATCGACCATCTAGGCGCCGCGACCCTGGGCGATGCGCTGGTGCAGTTGCAGCAATGGCCGCTGCCACCGCCCCTGAAGGCCGGGCAACGCTTTGAAGGCTGGCAGGTTGAAAGCCTGCTGGCGCAAAGCCGACAGTCATTGCTGTACCGCGTGCGCGATGCCCAGCAACAAGCTTGGCTGTTGAAAACCTTGCCGCTCAACCGCGACGATGACAACGACGCCGGCCAAGCCTTGCTGTCGGAAGAATGGTTTCTGCGACGAGTGGCCGGGCGCGCGTTTCCTGAAGTGCATGCGGCCAGTGGGCGTCAGCATTTGTACTACGTGATGCGTGAATATTCGGGGCAGACCCTCGCGCAGCTGTTCCAGCAACAAGGCCCGCTGCCCCTGGCGCAATGGCAGTCCATCGCCGAACGCTTGCTGCGGGCAGTGGGCCTGCTGCATCGACGGCAGATCCTGCACCGTGACATCAAGCCGGAAAACCTGCTGCTGGGCGATGACGGCGAATTACGCGTGCTGGATTTCGGCCTGGCCTACTGCCCGGGGCTTTCCGAGGACCGCGCCCATTTGCTGCCCGGCACCCCAAGTTTTATCGCGCCCGAAGCCTTCAGTGGCGAACGTCCTACGCCGCAACAGGATTTATACAGTATCGGCGTCACGCTCTATTACCTGCTGACCGGGCATTACCCCTACGGAGAAATCGAAGCTTTCCAGCGGCCACGTTTCACCCAGCCCGTCAGCGCCAGTCGTTACCGCCCCGATTTACCGGACTGGTTGCCGTTGAGCCTGGAACGCGCTGTGGCCGCACAGCCCGCAGAACGTTATGAAACCGCCGAGGAATGGTTGCTGGTGCTGGAACAGGCCGACCGCCGTGAATTGAGCGTACGACCCAAACCGTTGCTGGAGCGCGAGCCGCTCAAGGTCTGGCAAACCCTGGCGACCGCCTCGCTGCTGGTCAATCTGGTGCTGCTGTACTGGCTGCTGCACCACTAGGGGGCGAATTTCCATGTGATATCAATGGGAATCCCAATAAAACGGGCGTCCGGCGACTTGGCACAACCGCTGCATTAGCTTCATCAACAACTCACATATAGCCGCCCCTTCAACGTCGAAGGGTCGAGCTTCCCGAGAGAACGGGACCGGACAAAGGTGTCCTCGCCAGGTAACTGGTGGGGGCGCCTTTTTTGTTTGCGCACGATTTGTCGAGCCATTGCGGAGAACGACATGAAAAAACTCAAACTGGTGATGATCGGCAACGGCATGGCCGGGGTTCGCACCCTTGAAGAATTGCTCAAGCTGAGCAGCGACCTGTACGACATCACGGTGTTCGGCGCCGAGCCCCACACCAACTACAACCGCATCCTGCTGTCACCGGTGCTGGCCGGCGAGCAGACCTTCGAAGAGATCGTGCTCAACGACCTCGACTGGTACCTGGACAACCACATCAAGCTGTTGCTCAACCGCAAAGTGGTGCAGATCGACCGCGTAAGACGCATCGTCATCGCTGAGGACGGCAGCGAGGCCGAGTACGATCGTCTGTTGATTGCCACCGGCTCGACGCCTTTTATCCTGCCAATCCCCGGCAATACCTTGCAGGGTGTGATCGGCTACCGCGACATCGCCGACACCCAGGCCATGATCGACACCGCCAGGACCCACAAGCACGCGGTGGTCATCGGCGGCGGCCTACTCGGCCTGGAAGCCGCCAACGGCCTGATGTTGCGCGGCATGCACGTGACCGTGGTGCACATCGGCGAATGGCTGCTGGAACGCCAGCTGGACAAGACCAGCGGCCAGTTGCTGCAAACCGAACTGGAAAGCCGTGGCCTGGTGTTTCGCCTGTGCGAGCAAACCCAGGCCCTGCACGACGCCGGCAATGGTCGTGTCGGCTCGGTGCAGTTCAAGAATGGCGACATCATCCCCGCCGACTTGGTGGTGATGGCCGCCGGCATCCGCCCCAACACCGAACTGGCAGAGAAATCCGGCATCCCCTGCAACCGTGGGATTCTGGTCAATGACACTCTGCAAACCTACGACCCGCGCATCTATGCCATCGGCGAGTGCGCCAGCCACCGTGGGATCGCCTACGGCCTGGTGGCGCCGCTGTTCGAACAGGCCAAGGTCTGCGCCAATCACCTGGCCCAGTTGGGCTTTGCCACTTACAAAGGCTCGGTGACCTCGACCAAGCTGAAGGTCACCGGTATCGACCTGTTTTCCGCCGGGGATTTCATGGGTGGCGAAGGCACTGAGACCATCACCCTCTCCGACCCGATTGGCGGCGTGTACAAGAAGCTGGTGATCAAGGACGACATCCTGGTTGGCGCGTGCCTGTACGGCGATACCGCCGACGGTGGTTGGTATTTCCGCCAGATCCGTGAGAACCACGCGATTGGCGAGATTCGTGATCACCTGATGTTTGGCGAAAATGCTTTAGGCGATGTCGGCCACCAAGGCCAGGACAAAGCCATGAGCATGGCCGACAGCGCTGAAGTCTGCGGCTGCAACGGCGTGTGCAAAGGCACCATCGTCAAGGCGATTCAGGAACACGGGCTGTTCAGCGTTGACGATGTGAAGAAGCACACCAAAGCCGCCAGCTCCTGCGGATCCTGCGCCGGGCTGGTGGAACAGATCCTGATCAACACCGTGGGCGGCGCCGCCGACGTCAAACCCAAAAGCGAAAAAGCCATCTGCGGCTGCAGCGACCTCAACCATGGGCAAATCCGCCAGGCGATCCGCGACCAGCACCTGCTGACCATCGCCGGCACCATGAGCTACCTGAACTGGCGCACCCCCAACGGCTGCGCGACCTGCCGCCCGGCCCTGAACTATTACCTGATCTCCACCTGGCCCGGCGAGGCCAAGGACGACCCGCAATCGCGCCTGATCAACGAACGCGCCCACGCCAATATTCAGAAAGACGGCACCTACTCCGTAGTCCCACGGATGTGGGGCGGCGTGACCAATCCGTCGGAGTTGCGGCGCATTGCCGATGTGGCCGACAAGTACAACGTGCCAATGGTCAAGGTCACCGGTGGCCAGCGTATCGACCTGCTGGGCATCAAGAAACAGGATTTGCCCGGTGTGTGGAAGGACCTCGACATGCCCTCCGGCCACGCTTACGGCAAATCCATCCGCACCGTGAAGACTTGCGTGGGCAGCGAGTTCTGCCGCTTCGGCACGCAGAACTCCACGCAGTTGGGTATCGAGTTGGAGCACGACCTGTTCAATATGTGGTCGCCGCACAAGGTCAAGCTGGCGGTGTCCGGTTGCCCACGCAACTGCTCGGAAGCGGGCATCAAGGACGTCGGCATTATCGGCGTCGACTCCGGCTGGGAGATGTACATCGGCGGCAACGGCGGGATCAAGACCGAAGTCGCGGAGTTTTTCGTCAAGCTGAAAACTGCCGAAGAGGTGCGTGAATACAACGGCGCGTTCCTGCAGCTGTATCGCGAAGAGGCTTTCTACCTCGAGCGCACCGTGCATTACCTGCAACGGGTAGGCATGGAACACATCAAGAAAGCCGTACTGGAAGACCCGGCCCGGCGCCAGGCCCTCAACGAGCGCCTGCAATTCTCGCTGTCATTCGAACAAGACCCGTGGAAAGAACGCCTGGAACAGCCGCTGCTGAAAAAGGAATTCGAGGTCATCCCCGTCAAACAGCTGGAGGTGTCGGCATGAACTGGCTGGATATCTGCGCCCTCGATGAAATCAACGCCCTGGGCTCGCGCATCATCAATGGGCCAAAAGGCGATATTGCGATTTTTCGTACCAGTGACGATGAGGTTTTCGCTCTTGATGACCGCTGCCCACACAAAGGCGGGCCGCTGTCCCAAGGCTTGATCTACGGCAAGCGCGTGGCCTGCCCGCTGCACAATTGGCAGATCGACCTGGCGTCGGGTGAAGCCCAGGCGCCGGACATCGGCTGCGCCCATCATCACCCCGCCCGCGTAGAAAACGGCCGGGTGATGCTGGCCCTGCGGGACGCCGGTTGATGAACCGCCAGACCACCGCGTCCACCTGCTGTTACTGCGGCGTGGGTTGCGGCGTGCTGATCGAGCATGACGGGGTGCAGATCCTGGGTATGCAAGGCGACCCGAACCACCCGGCCAACTTCGGCAAGTTGTGCAGCAAGGGTTCGAGCCTGCACCTGACCGGCGACCTGACCGCCCGTGCCTTGTACCCGGAACTGCGCCTGGGCAAAGGCCTGTCCCGCGCCCGTACCGACTGGGACACCGCCCTGGACCACGCGGCCAACGTGTTCGCCGACACCCTTGCCGAACATGGACCGGACAGCGTGGCGTTTTACATCTCTGGCCAGTTGCTGACCGAGGACTACTACAGCTTCAACAAGCTGGCCCGCGCGCTGGTGGGCACCAACAATATCGATAGCAATTCGCGGCTGTGCATGTCTTCGGCAGTGGTCGGCTACAAGCGCAGCCTGGGCGCCGATGCGCCGCCGTGCAGCTATGAAGACCTGGAGGCAAGTGATTGCGTGATGATCGTCGGCAGCAACATGGCCTACGCCCATCCGGTATTGTTCCGACGTCTTGAGGAAGCCAAGGCGCGGCGCCCGCAGATGAAAGTGCTGGTGATCGACCCACGGCGCACAGACACTTGCGATTTGGCCGACCTGCACCTGGCGATCCTGCCGGGCACCGATGTGGCGCTGTTCCATGGGATCTTGCACCTGTTGCTGTGGGAAGACTGGATCGACCGCGACTTTATCCAGGCGCATACCGATGGGTTGCTCGAGTTGAAGCGACTGGTGCATGACTACACGCCGCAGATGGTCACGCAGTTGTGCGGCATCAGCGTCGAGCAGTTGCGCGTGTGTGCAGAGTGGGTCGGCACCTCCGGCAGTTTTCTCTCGCTGTGGTGCATGGGGCTCAACCAGTCCACCGCCGGCAGCGCCAAAAACAGTGCGCTGATCAACCTGCACCTGGCCACCGGGACTATTGGTCGGCCGGGTTGCGGGCCGTTTTCCCTGACCGGCCAACCGAATGCCATGGGCGGGCGCGAAACCGGCAGTTTGTCGAACCTGCTGCCGGGGCATCGCGAGGCAGCCAACCCTGAGCACAGGGCTGAAGTCGCGGCCTATTGGGGCGTTGAATCGTTGCCGGCGCCTACCGGGCTGACGGCTATCGAACTGTTCGAACAGATCCAGGCCGGCAAGATCAAGGCCGTGTGGATTGCCTGTACCAACCCCGCGCAATCCTTGCCGGACCAGAACAGCGTGCGTGCGGCATTAGCGGCCTGCCCGTTCGTGGTGTTGCAGGAGGCTTTTCGCACCACCGAAACCGCCGCCTACGCCGACCTGCTGTTACCCGCCGCCAGTTGGGGCGAGAAAGAAGGCACGGTAACCAATTCCGAACGGCGGATTTCCCACGTACGCCGCGCCATCGACCCACCCGGGGAAGCACGGCCGGACTGGGCGATTACCGTGGATTTCGCACAGCGCCTTGAGCGACGCTTGCGTCCGGGGTTGCCGAGTTTGTTCGCCTTCGAGCAACCGGCGCAGATCTTTGATGAGTACAAGATGTTGACCCGTAACCGCGACCTCGACCTGTCGGGTATCAGCCATGCCCTGCTCGACCAGCTCGGCCCGCAGCAATGGCCATTTCCCGTGGGCGCACAAGCGGGCACGCCGCGCCTGTACACCGAGGGTGTGTTCCCGACAGACAGCGGCCGCGCGCACTTTATCGCCGACCCTTACCGCGCCGCCAAAGAACAACGTGACGCGCGCTTCCCACTGACCCTGATCACCGGGCGCCTGCGCGATCAATGGCACGGCATGAGCCGCACCGGCACAGCCGCGCAGTTGTTCGGGCACGTCAATGAAGCACTGCTGAGCCTGCACCCGGATGAGCTGCGTCGGCACCGTTTCAAAGAGGGCGATCTGGTCAGCCTGAAAAGCCGTCGTGGCAGCGTGATTATCGCCGTCAGCAGCGATGACAGCGTGCGCCCGGGCCAGGCATTCCTGCCGATGCATTGGGGTGATCGCTTTCTCAAGGGCGGTGTTAATGCCCTTACCCAGCCGGCGTTCGACCCCTTGTCAAAACAGCCCGAACTCAAACACAGCGGCGTGCGCCTGGAGCCAGTGCAACTGCCGTGGCAGCTGTTCGCGCTGATCGAGGGAAATGTGCAGCAACACTTTGACGCCCTACGCCCGCTGTGTGAGGGCTTTGCCTACGTCAGCTTGAGCCTGGCCGGGCGTGAACGGCCGGCTCTTCTGGTGCGCGCAGCCCATACCGAGGCGCCCGACTTGCAACTGTTAACCCGTATCGACGAACTGCTGGGCCTCAATGACGGCCCGGTCATGGCCTATGACGATCCGCGGCGTTCGATTGGCAAGCGAGTAAAAATCGAAAAAGGCCGCATCACCGCGCTGCGCCTGGCCGGCGAAACCCTGGCACGGCATTGGTTGCAGCGTTTGTGGCTGGAAGGCCGTGCCGACGATCAACTTCGGCGCTGGTTACTTGCGCCGCTCAGTGCACCACCGGGCGGCGCGGCAGCCAGCAGTAAAATTTTGTGCAACTGCAAGAACGTCAGTGAAAGCGCGGTATGCGCCGGTATCGGCCGTGGCCTGGACCTGGCCGGGCTTAAGCAGGAACTGGGCTGCGGCACACAGTGCGGCTCTTGTGTACCGGAAATCAAACGTCTTTTGGCCAGCACGTCGCTGCCAATCGCAATCAGTGTGTGAGGGGATAAACATGAGCGCAAAAGTCTGGCTGGTAGGCGCAGGCCCCGGTGATCCGGAGTTGTTAACCCTCAAGGCGGTACGCGCCCTGCACGCAGCCGATGTGGTGCTGATCGATGATTTGGTCAACCCGAGGGTGCTGGAGCACTGCCCGGACGCTCGGGTGATAACCGTGGGCAAGCGCGGCGGCTGCCGTTCGACACCCCAGGATTTTATCCACCGCCTGATGCTGCGCTATGCGCGCCAAGGCAAATGCGTGGTGCGACTTAAGGGCGGCGACCCGTGTATTTTCGGCCGGGGCGGCGAAGAAGCGCTGTGGTTGCGTGAACGCGGGGTTGAGGTGGAATTGGTCAACGGGATTACCGCGGGCCTGGCAGGTGCAACGAACTGCGATATTCCCCTGACGCTGCGCGGGGTCAGCCGCGGTGTGACGCTGGTCACTGCGCATACCCAGGACGACAGCAGCCTGAACTGGCGTGCCTTGGCCGAGGGCGGTACGACATTGGTGGTGTATATGGGCGTAGCGAAGCTGGAGGAGATTCGTCAGCAATTGCTGGAGGGCGCAATGGCAGCGGATATGCCGGTGGCGATGATCGAGAACGCCTCATTGCCTCAGCAACGCGAGTGCCGCAGCACTCTGGCGCACATGCATACCGATGCACAGGTATTTGCTCTGAAAAGCCCTGCAATCCTGGTGATCGGCAGTGTTGCTGGCGCAGGGCAAGCCGCCTCTATCACAGTGTCAGCCAGCGCCTGAGGTAAATTTCAGGCAAAAAAAAGCCCGGCCTAAGCCGGGCTTTTTTCTACCACTCAGTAATTACTGAGCTTGAGCTTCAACCGACGCTTCTACGCGACGGTTAACAGCGCGACCAGCTTCAGTTGCGTTGTCAGCAACTGGGCGGGATTCGCCGTAACCTACCGCGGTGATGCGGCTAGGAGCAACGCCGTCTTTAACCAGGACTTGCTTAACAGCGTCAGCACGACGCTGGGACAGCTTCTGGTTGTAAGCGTCTGGACCGATGGAGTCAGTGTGACCAGCAACTTCTACGTTGGTAGCTGGGTACTGAGCCATGAAGTCGGCCAGGTTTTTCACGTCGCCGTAGCTGTTAGGCTTAACAACCGACTTGTCGAAGTCGAACTTAACGTCCAGCTCAACACGAACAACCTGAGCAACTGGAGCTTCTGGCTCTGGAGTTGGCTCTGGAGCTGGTGCTGGGGTAGGAGCTGGAGCAGCTGCGCCAGCGTTACCGCCGAAGTTCACACCCAGGCCGACCAGTGCGGAGTAGTCCCACTTGCCGTTGTCCAGTGCGTAGTCAGCTTCAACACCGGCACGAGCGTACACGTTGTTGGTGAAGTAGTACTTCACGCCAGCGCCGGCGATAGCCAGGGTGGACTGGTCGCGACCGCTGTGGCCGTCAGCTTTGACGTTGCCACGGCTTTGGTGGCCGAAACCGCCTTCTACGTATGGACGCAGGCTGTCAACGCCAGCCTGGCCGAAGTGGTACTGAGCAGTCAGGCTGCTAGTGTCGCCACCGATCTTCTGGCTGCCAGTACCGTCGTTCGAACGGGTGTGGTTGGTTTTGTCGTAGGACAGGTTCAACGACAGGTCGTCGGTCAGGAAGTAACCAATGCGAGCGCCTGGGTTGAAGCCGTCTTCGATGTGCTTAACGCTATCGTTGTACTGCTTCTTGTAGAACAGCTCGCCTTCAACTGCGCCTTGGCCTTGTGCCAGTGCGCCGAAAGAAGTAGCGGCAATAATAGAACCAATGGCAAAGCCCAAGGTGTTTTTCAGTTTCATCCGTTAAATCCCCATCTGGTGATTGTAAAGCAGTCCCACAAACCGGGGGACAACTCGGCGACAAGTCTAACAGAACTTGCCTACACGTAAGAGATATTTGCCACGCACTAAGTTTCAGTCTCGCCCGCAAATTTCTCACGTAATTTATCAAGAGCACGCTTGTAACGCATTTTTGTAGCACTCAAACCCATGTGCATGATGTCAGCAATTTCCTGAAACTCCAGCTCTGCGACAAATCGTAGCACCAGAATTTCCCGGTCAATCGGATTCACATGCACCAACCAGCGATCAAGTCCGGCCTTTTCCTCGGGTACCGGCGCCTTTTCTTCAGACGCTTCCTCAAGGGGGTCCAGACTTAAAGCGTCCATCAAGCGACGCTTTCGCCGTTCCTTACGATACTGCGTGATGCACTCGTTGTACGTGATGCTATAGAGCCATGTCTTGAACTTCGATTTGCCCTCGAAGTTCTTCAGGCCGTACAGCACCTTGAGCATCACTTCCTGACAGACATCATCCGCATCTCTATCGTTCCCTAAATACCTTGAACAAACGTTGAACAGAGTGCGTTGATACCTGCGCATCAATTCTTCGTACGCGCGTGTTACGTGAAACAGCTCCGTGTGCGAGCGCGCGACCAACTCCTCATCAGAGAGCTCACGGGGGTCATAGCGCGTGGACAGCGTTTGGGCTTTATTCAAAACAAGTCGTGCCGACAGTCAGGTCAATGTCCGCTACAGCCCGGTCTCCCGGGTTTGCGGCGGCGTACATTAGCAGGATTTGCCGGGTTAGCGGCTACTGACCTGCTGCTCGAGGAGAATCCGATTGGACAGCGATACCAGCTCACCGTCATCGGTCAGCACCGTCGTCTTGACCGTGCCGATCTCCTCGATTTGCCCTTCGACCTCGCCCACACGCACCTGTTGCCCAACCTGATACAGCTCACGCACATAGATTCCCGCAAGAATCTGACCGGCAATTTCCCGGCTTCCCAAACCCATGGCCAGCGCAACTGCCAGACCAACGGTAATCAAAACAATCACAATCACGTGGTTTAGAAGGTCAGTTTTGACCTCCAGCTGGCTGATCGCGACGGAAATACTGATGATGATCACCAGCCCCTGGGCAATTCGCCCCAGGCCCGCAGCATAGTCCAACCCCACGCCTTCAGCAGCACCGCGCACCAGCCCGTTGGCCAGTTGCGCCAGTAAAACACCTACCAGCAACACCAGCGCGCCGCCGAAAACCTTCGGCAAATACAGCGCCAGCATGTCGAGCGTAGCTGAAACTCGCTCAAGTCCAAGGGATTGAGCCGCAGAAACCAGAAAAATAAGCAGAACGAACCAATAAACGATCTTACCGATGAGGGTTGAGATCGGCACTTGCAGCCCTGCACGGCCCAGCAGCTTGGTCAGGCCGGTGCCCGCCATCAAGCGATCCAGCCCCAATTTTGCGAGCAATTTGGACAGCAGGGTGTCGAGCAACTTGGCCACGACAAAGCCCAGCAACACCAAAACCAGAGCACCAAACAGGTTGGGAATGAAATTCGCCACCTTGGTCCACAATGCGGTCATCGCGGTGACCAGGCTCTGGGTCCAGAGATCAAGTTCCATATTCAATCAGCCTTATCAGCAGTGCGAGCAAGAGGTTTACGACGCGAAACCGGCGATACGTGGGCCGAACCATTGTTCAGGGCCATCATCAACGCCGGCAACCAACGACCCAGCAGACCGAACAGGTCACCCGCCCCTACCTGACGGTTGGCGGTTTTCAACACGCGGCCCAGGCATGCATCGTCATCACGGTTGGATGGCGACGCATTGAGCATGTCACGCAAAGACTGTTCGAACGGATCGTGCATAAAGACCTCTCGCAAGTGAGTTAAAAGACGAGGGTTAAATTCTTTGGGTCACATGTGCCCCTGCCTGTGTTCAGGTCATATTCAGGTCAAACCCAGCGCAATCGTCGAAATAGCCACCATTGACCGAGTGCTACCGAGACCATCAACAAGCAGGCAATCACGAATCCATAGGGGCTGGCAGAGAACGGAATCCCGCCCACATTTATACCCAGCAAACCGGTCAGAAAACTCATCGGCAGGAAGATCCCGGTGATGATCCCGAAGCGGTACATGGTGCGATTCATGCGTACGCTCAAGCGCCGGTCTTCGGCCTCAAGTACCAGCCCCACGCGCTCCCGGGTCAGTTCGAGCTCTTCCAGGTAGCGGGTCAGGCTGTTGTTCAATTCGTTCCAGTAGTCAGCATCGTCATCACAAAACCACGGCAATTTGATCCGCGTCAGCTGCGCAAAAATATCCCGCTGCGGCGCCAGGAAACGCTTCAATCCGGCAGCCCGTCGACGGATCTGCAAGACGTTGCCGTGCTCCGGGGTATACCGTTCGTCGGCATCGAGTTTTTCTTCCTCTAAATCGACGACTTCGGACAGGTCGGTGACCAGATCCTGCACTTTATGGGTCAGGTACTGCGCCATATAAAGGATGAGTTCAGAAGCGGTTTTTGGCCCTTTGCCCTCAGCCAGTTGCACCAGTAGCTCATCGGTAGCCCGCAATGGGCGCAAGCGCAGGGAAATCACGCGACTGGCTGCCGCGAAAATACGCACCGAGACCATGTCTTCCGGCTCGGCGCCAGGGTTGAGGTTGACTCCGCGCAGAAACAACAGCAATTCGCTGTCCGGCAGCGGCAACAGGCGCGGTCGGGTGTTTTCCTCCAGCAACAAGTCGCAGGCAAATTCGCTCAAACCGCTGGATTTACGCAACCAGGTCTGGGTCTGTGGATGGCTGCGATCCCAATGCAGCCACAGGCTTTCCTGGGGCTGCAGCTGCAAATCATCGAGCTCAGTCCGGGCAATCGAACGCGCACCGCCTTTACCGTCCAGCACCAGGGCATGCACCAGCCCCCATTGCGCGTTTTCTTCCTCGAACATCCTCACCCCTTTCGGCTACTGCGGTTTATTCAGGCATTTTCAGCGGGCTTGGCGAAACGATCACGCCATTATTGTCGGCGTAGACGTACTCACCAGGGCGGAATGTCACGCCGGCAAACGTCACCACCACGTTCAGGTCGCCAATGCCGCGCTTGTCGGTCTTCATGGGGTGAGGCGCCAGCGCCTGCACACCCAGGTCTGTCTGGGCGAGGACGTCGACATCACGCACGCAACCGTAGATCACCAACCCTTCCCAACCATTTTTTGCAGCTTTCTCGGCGATCATGTCGCCCAGCAGCGCGCGACGCAGGGAACCGCCGCCGTCGACCACCAGCACTTTGCCGGCGCCTGGTTGGTCGGCCTGTTCCTTGACCAGCGAATTGTCTTCGAAGCACTTGATGGTGACGATTTCACCGCCAAAGGAGTCTCGGCCACCGAAATTACTGAACATCGGCTCAACTACCTGCACCAGCTCCGGGTAGGCGTCGCACAGATCGGGCGTCACGTAATGAATCATCGGGAAACTCCTGTCATCAAGGAAGAGGTCGAACATCCCACGGTGTACATCAGAAAAACGCGTCACAACGGTTGAAGTTTAAGCGCTCACCCATCAGCGGCGGCCATGATCAGACCCACGCCATCGCAACGCAATAGCGACTGCGCGACTGAATATGACCAGAAGCGTTTGACGCGTCATATCTTAGCCGCAACCTCTCTGGAGTGAAACGCCCTTGGCAGAGCGGTTATGCTAAACCGTTGCAGCTACCTGGGGCTCTGCTGCGAATAAAGGTGTCAGTGGATCTTTCAACCATTGCGCCATCAACGGCCACACTTCGGCCTGCGCGGCCTTGCTGACCAGCATCTCGACGTGCCCGAAATCCCCGCTGAAGCCTTGCTTGCGCCCCAGGCACAGGTATTGGCGGTGTTCAGAGCCAACTTGTTCGAACAACTTGCGACAAGCCCAGTCCGGGTCCTGTTGATCGCCAGCAGCGCTGAGCGCCAGCAGCGGCACGTCGACATCGGCCAGGCCTTTCCACCAGTCCTGCTTGCCATCGCCAAAACGACCGAACAGGCCGTTCCAGCGCATGGCTTCGATCATCACGCCCGCCGGCTCGTCCTCGGGGCCGCGTTTGAGCCGTACACCGGATACTTCACCAAAGCGTTTCAAGAGCAAACGGCCGGTCCACTCCAGCGGCGGAATCTTCAACGGCCAGTGGGTGCGGCTGACCTGGCAGCCAAACAGGGCTACCGACGCCACGGCTGGCGCGCCAAGGTGCTGACCGCCCAAAGCCGCTGCCAAGGCAGTGCCGCCCAGGGAGTGGCCGATCCAGTGCGGGATTTGTGCGCTTTGCTCACGGACAAACGCGCCGATCGCCGGCAAATCGTAACGCGCATAATCGGCGACGCGGTTTCTGGCGTAATCCTGATTGCGCTTGGACAGGCCATGGCCGCGCATTTCCGGGATCCACACATCAAACCCCTGACGCGCCAGGTAAGCGCCCAGGCCGATACCTTTGGGCGAATACCAGAAGCGCCGATTGGAAAAACTGCCGTGCAATAAAATTACCGGCGTGCCCCGGTTTTCCGGGACATCTGCCAGGCCCAAACGGGTCACAGCCAGCTCAACGGTGCCGTCGGGGCTGTTGCCGGGTTTGAGGCGGTACACATCTTCACTCAGGTCGCCACGACGTTCAGCGCTGATCAAGGCGACGGGAAATAGGTTGCTGCTGCTTTGCATAATGCTCTTGCACAAAAAAGGGCGGCGTCCGGATGGAATTCCGCCCTGTACAGATAAGAATGCCGGTCACCCAGGCTGGGTGACCGGCACTTTTGACGTCACGCCCTTAAGCGGACGCTTGGCCTTCCGCCAGGAAGAACCAGGTTTCCAGCACGGAGTCGGGGTTCAGCGAGACGCTCTCGATACCCTGTTCCATCAGCCATTTGGCCAGATCCGGGTGGTCGGAAGGGCCTTGGCCGCAGATACCGATGTACTTGCCGGCCTTGTTGCAGGCCTGAATGGCGTTGGCCAGCAGCTTCTTGACCGCAGGGTTACGCTCATCAAACAGGTGCGCGATGATCCCCGAGTCACGGTCCAGGCCCAGGGTCAACTGGGTCAGGTCGTTGGACCCGATGGAGAAGCCGTCGAAGAACTCCAGGAACTCCTCGGCCAGGATGGCGTTGGACGGCAGTTCGCACATCATGATCACGCGCAGGCCATTCTCGCCGCGGGACAAGCCGTTTTCAGCCAGCAGGTCGACGACTTGGCTCGCTTCGCCCAGGGTCCGTACAAACGGCACCATGATCTCGACGTTGGTCAGGCCCATCTCGTTGCGCACGCGCTTGAGGGCACGGCATTCGAGTTCGAAGCAGTCACGGAAGGCTTCGCTGATGTAACGCGAAGCGCCACGAAAGCCCAGCATCGGGTTTTCTTCTTCGGGCTCGTAGAGCTTGCCGCCGATCAGGTTGGCGTACTCGTTGGACTTGAAGTCCGACAGGCGCACGATGACCTTTTTCGGGTAGAACGCCGCCGCCAGGGTGCTGATGCCTTCCACCAGCTTCTCGACGTAGAAACCCACTGGATCGTTGTAGCCGGCGATGCGCTTGTCGACGCTTTCCTTGATTTCCAGCGGCAGGCCGTCGTAATTCAACAGCGCCTTAGGGTGTACGCCGATCATGCGGTTGATGATGAACTCGAGGCGGGCCAAGCCCACACCGGCGTTCGGCAACTGCGCGAAATCGAACGCACGGTCGGGGTTGCCGACGTTCATCATGATCTTGAACGGCAGGTCCGGCATCGCATCGATGGAGTTTTGCTTGATATCGAAGCCCAGTTCACCTTCAAAGATGAAGCCAGTGTCGCCTTCGGCACAGGACACGGTCACACCCTGGCCGTCTTTCAACAGTTGGGTGGCGTTGCCGCAACCGACGACTGCGGGAATCCCCAACTCACGGGCAATGATCGCCGCGTGGCAGGTACGCCCGCCACGGTTGGTGACGATGGCGCTGGCGCGCTTCATCACGGGTTCCCAGTCCGGGTCGGTCATGTCGGAGACCAGCACGTCACCGGGCTGGACTTTGTCCATTTCAGACACGTCCTTGATGATCCGCACTTTGCCGGCGCCGATGCGCTGGCCGATGGCACGACCTTCCACCAGCACAGTGCCGGTTTCTTTCAACAGGTAGCGTTCCATCACGTTGGCCGAAGTGCGGCTTTTCACGGTTTCCGGACGCGCTTGCACGATGTACAGCTTGCCGTCGTCACCGTCCTTGGCCCACTCGATGTCCATCGGGCACTTGTAGTGCTTTTCGATGATCATCGCTTGTTTGGCCAGTTCGCTGACTTCAGCGTCGGTCAGGCAGAAACGCGCGCGTTCGGCCTTGTCGACTTCAACGGTTTTCACCGAGCGACCGGCCTTGGCCTCGTCGCCGTAGATCATCTTGATGGCCTTGCTGCCCAGGTTGCGGCGCAAGATGGCCGGGCGGCCGGCCTCAAGGGTGTGTTTGTGGACGTAGAACTCGTCCGGGTTAACCGCGCCTTGTACGACGGTTTCGCCCAGGCCGTAGGCGCCGGTGATAAACACCACATCACGGAAACCGGATTCGGTGTCCAGGGTGAACATCACGCCGGCGGTGCCGGTTTCCGAACGCACCATGCGCTGCACACCGGCAGACAAGGCCACCAGCTTGTGGTCGAAACCCTGGTGTACGCGGTAGGAAATAGCGCGGTCATTGAACAGCGAGGCAAACACTTCCTTGGCGGCGCGGATCACGTTTTCAACGCCGCGGATGTTCAGGAAAGTTTCCTGCTGGCCAGCAAAAGAGGCGTCCGGCAAGTCTTCGGCGGTGGCCGAGGAGCGCACGGCAACTGCCATGTCCGGGTTGCCGGCCGACAGTACTGCGAAGGCGGTACGGATTTCTTCGTTGAGCTTCTCGGGGAACTCGGCGTCCATGATCCATTGGCGGATCTGGCTGCCGGTTTTCGCCAGGGCATTGACGTCATCGACGTCCAGGGCGTCCAGCGCGGCGTGGATCTGGGCGTTGAGGCCGCTCAGCTCGAGGAAATCGCGGTAAGCCTGGGCCGTGGTGGCGAAACCACCGGGCACCGACACACCAGCGCCTGCAAGATTACTGATCATCTCGCCGAGGGATGCGTTCTTGCCCCCCACATGCTCTACATCATGGACGCCGAGCTTATCGAGGGAAACTACGTACTCTACCAAGGTGATCTCTCCACTTTCTGTGTTGGAAAAGCTCAGGACGCCGGCGGCTCAGTAGGAGCAAACGCCAGCGCTTGTGGCCTGGACCTGGAAAATAAGTGAGAATGCGGCCCACTGCGGGACGGCAAAATCGCGCCTATCATATCCAAGATTCGCCATCAGCTTAAGGCCCAGGGCTCAAATGAAACGATCTGCTTTCTTTATCTCCGACGGCACCGGCATCACAGCCGAAACATTGGGTCAGAGCCTGCTCGCGCAGTTCGAAAACATTACCTTCGCCAAATTCACGCGGCCTTATATAGACAGCGTGGATAAAGCGCGGGCCATGGTACAACAAATCAATCTGGCGGCTGAAAAAGACGGTTTTCGCCCGATCATTTTCGACACCATCGTCAATCAAGACATTCGTGAGATCCTGGCAACCTCCAATGGTTTCATGATCGACATCTTCTCTACGTTCCTGGCGCCATTGGAACAGGAGCTGAGTGAACATTCCTCCTACTCCGTGGGCAAGTCCCATTCCATTGGCCACAACTCCAACTATATGGAGCGTATCGAGGCGGTGAACTTCGCCCTCGACAACGATGACGGCGCCCGCACCCACTACTATGACAAGGCTGACTTGATCCTGGTGGGCGTGTCTCGCTGCGGCAAGACCCCGACCTGCCTGTACATGGCCATGCAATTCGGTATCCGCGCAGCCAACTACCCGCTCACCGAAGACGACATGGAGCACCTGACGCTGCCTGCCGCCCTGCGTGCGCATTCGCACAAGCTGTTCGGCCTCACCATCGACCCGGACCGTCTTACCGCCATCCGCAACGAGCGCAAGCCCAACAGCCGCTACTCCAGCTATGCCCAGTGCGAGTTCGAGGTGCGCGAAGTGGAAAATCTATTCCGTCGCGAGAATATTGCGCACATCAATTCCACGCATTTTTCGGTGGAAGAGATTTCGGCGAAGATTCTGGTGGAAAAAGGTGTGGAGCGCCGCTTCAAATAGTGGGTGCCTGCACGGGCGCCATCGCAGGCAAGCCAGCTCCCACAAGGGAATGCATTCCAAATGGGGGAGATTCTGGTGGAGAAAGGTGTGGAGCGCAGATTCAAGGAGTGGATGCCTGAACTGGCCCCAGCAAGCCAGCTCCCACAGGGGAATGCATTCCAAATGGGGGAGATTCTGGTGGAGAAAGATGTGGAGCGCTGATTCAAGGAGTGGATGCCTGAACTGGCCCCAGCAAGCCAGCTCCCACAGGGGAGTGCATTCCAAATGTGGGAGCTGGCTTGCCTGCGATGAACGATAACGCGGTAAACCTGCCTACAGCTGAAACCTGTCACCGCCCTGCCCCAGCGCGGTGGCCAGCGCATCAAAGCCCTCACGCAGCAACTGATCATCGCCTGACGTATTACAAATACTCGCCCGAATAAACTGCGGCACCGCCGTCTGCCCTACGGCAAATGCCTCAGCGGTGGCGATCAGGTAATTATTCTGCTTGAGCTCCGCCTCGATTTCCGACGCACGCCAGGGCTCCGGCACTTCAATCCAGAAGTGCGGGCTGTTGAGGTGAGTGCGGTATTCCAGCCCCACCAGCAGATCACGCACCAGAGCCTTGCGCCGGCTGATCTCGTTGATTTGCTGGCGCAGCAGGTATTCCGCCGTGCCGTTTTCGATCCATTGCGTCGCCAGCTCCAGCGTCACCGGCGTAGCCATCCAGCAGGTCGAGCGCAAGGCCGCCGAAATCCGGCTGACCAATGCCGGTGGCGCATGCACATACCCCACCCGCAGCCCGGCAGACACCGCCTTGCTCAGGCTGCTGATCAAAATCGTACGCTCGGGCGCGAAAAAGCTCAGCGGTGGCGGGCGATCTTCCACCAACACGCCGTGGGCTTCGTCTTCCAGAATCAACAGATTATGCTCGCGGCACACCTTGGCCAGCGCTTCCCGGCGTGCGACCGACAGCACGGCCGTGGTCGGGTTCTGGATCGTCGGGGTGCAGTACAGCGCCGAAACCCGGTGATTACGACAGACTTCATCCAGCGCACCCGGCAGCACGCCTTCGTCATCCATCTCCAGGCCGATCAGCCGTACACCGAGCATACGTGCGGCGGTGATAAGCCCTGGGTAAGTCAGTTGCTCAGTGACCACCGTATCCCCCGCCCGCAGCAACGCCATCATGGCGCAGAGCAGGCCATGCTGGCCGCCGTTGACGCAGATGACCTGCTCGGGAATCGGATGAAAATCGCGCTGCACCAGCCATTGCGCACCGGCCTCGCGGTAGCGCGGCAAACCGGCATCCGGCGTATAGGCGCTGATGTCCTGGAGGAATTTGGCGTTGGTCGACAAGGTTTGGAAGCTCTGGGCCAGAAACACCGTCTCTTGCCCGGGAATGTGCATATTGCGGCTCATGTCGAAGTACTGGCGCGGCTCTTCGCTGACGTTACGAAAGCCTTCATCACGCTGGCGCTCCATCCCACGCTTGCGCACGAAGGTGCCGTCACCGACACGCGCCACCACTAACCCCAGGCGTTCCAGCTCGCCGTAGGCTCGGCTGATGGTGCCGATGGTCACGCCAAGGTTATCGGAAAGAACCCGATGGGGCGGCAGTTTGCGCCCCGGCTCAATCAAGCCTTCAAGGATGCCCCGCTCCATCACATCGGACAGGCGTTTGTACTTGACGCCCTGACCGCTGGACAACCCCTCACGCATAATTGACACCATGTCAATATTTGTTTTGACAGCCATCATTCGCCCTAATAGTGTGCTTTTACGGGTTCAATCACCGGATGAAACAACTTAATACACAGTCAATATAGAGTTCAATTCCGGCTCAGGGAAGCAATAAACGATGCCAATGTCCGCCGTTCTTGAAAACACTACAAAAACAAAAAATCAGAAACAGTGGTTGGCCGGTCTGGTCACCAGCGTGATGTTTCTCATCGTGTGCCTGAGTTGGGGCACCACCTGGCTGGGCATCAAAATCGCCGTCGAAAGCGTGCCGCCGCTGACGTCCGCCGGGCTGCGCTTTCTGATCGCATTCCCGCTGTTCCTGTGTTTTGCCCTGGTGCGCCGCGAGCCGATCCTGTTCCCGCGCGAAAGCCGCTGGTTCTTCGTATTTGTGACCCTGTCGTACTTCAGCGTTCCCTATTACTTGCTCAACTACGGCGAGATGCATGTGTCGTCCGGCCTCACCGCGCTGCTGTTCAGCTGCATGCCGGTGTTCATCCTGATTTTTTCCGCGCTGTTTTTGCGCGAGCGCATCTACTTTTCCCAGGTGGTCGGCATCGGCATCGGTTTCGGCAGCCTCTACATGATCATCAAGAGCCAGGGCCTGCACCTGGACCACGCCGAATTCTTCGGCGTGCTGGCAATTCTGACCGCCGCGATCATGCATGCCTTGTGCTACGTCATCACCAAGCAAAAAGGCAGCGCCATCAGCGTGATTACCTACAACACATTGCCCATCGGCATCGCCGGGTTGATGCTGTTCGTGGCCGGCCTGTGGTTTGAAACACCGACGTTCGAAAACATCACCCTGCGTTCATGGAGTGCCTTGTTCTACTTGGGATTGGTCGCGTCGGTGGGCGGGTTTATCGTGTACTTCATGTTGCTCAAACGTTTGAGCCCGATCATTTTGTCATTCGTGTTCATCATCTTCCCGGTGTTCGCGGTGATCATCGGCGCCTGGTACGAGGGCGTGGAAATTTCCCGTGACCTGATGCTGTACTCGGCCATCCTGCTGGCCGGCTTTGCGATCACCAAGTTGCCAGTTGAAAAACTCCTGGCCAAGAAAAATTGACCCTTAAACCACAACTACAACAACGCGAGAGAAACATGGAAGTCCTCCGCCCCACCGCTCTGGAACAGATCTATGCCCATGCCAGCCGCAGCTACCCGGAAGAATGCTGCGGTTTTGTCTTCGCCGATGGCAGTGTGTACCTGGGCAACAATATCCAGAATGAGCTGCACCACAAGAACCCCGAGATGTACCCGCGCAGCGCGGCCAATGGCTATACCTTTTCGGTGGCCGACACCCTGCTGATGAACAAGGCGTTTCGCAGCGACAACCCGGTGGTGGTGATCTACCACTCCCACCCGGACGTCGGCGCCTATTTCAGTGATGAAGACCAGGACAAGGCACTGTTCCTGGGTGAGCCGATCCACCCCGTCAGCTACCTGGTGGTGGACGTGCGCCAGGGCCAGGCCCTGGGCTCAAAGCTGTTTGCCTGGGATGGCAAGCAATTCGCCCTTAAACCCTTCAACGACCTGCACACGGAGTTGTCCATGAACGCTGTCTCTTTCCCCGATATTCTGGTTCGCGTGGCCAAGCTGCCGGAATCGACCCTTGAGGGCACTGGATCGACATTGCGCGAAGTCATTGAAAGCCTCTGCAGCAGCCACCCACAGCTGCGCACGCACCTGTTTCATGAAAAGAACAACCAGCTCAAGGAACACTTCCTGTTCACCGCCGAGGAAGAACTGATCGGCGCCGATGAGCAGTTGCCGGAAAAAGCCAAAATCGAAGTGCTGCTGGCCACCTCCGGTGGCATGGACGTCGACCAACTGAGCAACGAAGAAGTGCAGCGCTACGTACGCCACATCACCTTGCCCGGCGTCGGCCGAGAAGGCCAGTTGAACCTGAAAAAAGCCAAGGTACTGATCATCGGTACCGGCGGCCTGGGTTCGCCCATCAGCCTGTACCTCGCGGCAGCCGGCATCGGCACCCTGGGCCTGGTGGATTTCGACGTGGTCGAGAGCAGCAACCTGCAACGCCAGATCGTGCACGGCAACAGCACCCTGGGCATGCCCAAGGTCGAGTCGGCCAAGCGGCGGCTGCAAGACCTCAACAGCCATATCCAGATCAACGCCCACGACACTGCACTCAACGCCGACAATGCGTTGGAGCTGGTCGGCGCCTATGACCTGGTGATCGACGGCACTGACAATTTCGACACCCGCTACCTGGTCAACGATGCCTGCGTGCAATTGGGCAAGCCACTGGTGTACGGCGCCATCTACCGCTTCGATGGGCAGATCAGCGTGCTCAACTACAAAGGCGGGCCGTGCTACCGCTGCCTGTTTCCTTCAGCACCGCCGGCCGAGTTGGCACCCAATTGCAGCGCCGGGGGCGTGATCGGTGTGCTGCCGGGTGTGGTCGGGATGATCCAGGCCACCGAAGCGATTAAATTACTCATCGGCATCGGCGAACCGCTGTCGGGCCGCCTGATGCGCTTCGACGCGCTGGCCATGAAGTTCAGCGAGATCCGCTTCAAACGCCGTGCCGACTGCCCATGCTGCTCAGACCTGCGCCACAGCGAAAGCGTCGCGCCAGCCGTTTGCGCGGACGCCCTCCCGAGCCAGCCCGCGTTGGCCGAGGAGCGCTACATCAAACCACGCGTGCTCAAGCAACTGCTCGAACACCCACGCAGCGCCGACGTGCTGCTGGATGTGCGCGACGCCAGCGAGCTGGAGGTGTGCAAATTGCCGGGCGTGGTGCATATCCCCCTGGCCGAACTGGATGGGCAGTTGGACAGCCTCAGCCGCGACAATACCCATTACCTGATCTGCTACGCCGGAACCCGCGCCGAGCAAGCGGCCGGCACCCTGCTGGCCGCCGGCTTCGCCAATACCAAAGTCCTGCAGGGCGGCATGAAACATTGGGTTCGCGACGTCGAACCCGACATGCCTATGTACTGATCCGGGGGCTGAGCGATGTTGCATAACTCCATTCTCGACGTGATCGGCCATACGCCGATCGT
The DNA here is from genome assembly GCF_021606215.1 of Pseudomonas sp. PA-5-4B. Classification (NCBI taxonomy): domain Bacteria; kingdom Pseudomonadati; phylum Pseudomonadota; class Gammaproteobacteria; order Pseudomonadales; family Pseudomonadaceae; genus Pseudomonas; species Pseudomonas sp. PA-5-4B. Next base: position 26,783 of record NZ_WKDB01000062.1, read on the forward strand.
GCGCCTGGCGCAGTTTTCCGAAGACCTCGGCATCGAGGTCTACGCAAAGCTCGAATCCCTCAACCCTGGCGGCAGCCACAAGGCGCGTATTGCCCTGGGCATGATCCTCGACGCAGAACGCCGAGGCGTGCTGATTCGCAACTGCGGGCAAACCATCATCGAGCCCAGCGGCGGCAATACCGGTATTGGCCTGGTGATGGCCGGCAATGTGCTGGGCTACAAAGTGGTGCTGGTGATCCCTGACAACTACAGCCCCGAAAAACAGAAACTGCTGCGTTTATACGGCGCCAAGGTGGTGCTGTCGGACAGCCGTCTGGGGAACAATTCCCACGGCGAAAAGTGCATGGAACTGCAGTTGGAAAACCCCAACTTCGTGATGCTCAACCAGCAGCGTAATGGCGCCAACCCGCAGACTCACCGCGACACCACCGCACCGGAAATCCTCCGCGCGTTCGGCGAGCAGCGGGTGGACTACTTCGTCAGCGGCATCGGCACCGGTGGCCATATCACCGGCATCGGCGAAACCCTCAAGGCAGCCTGGCCCGCGATGCGCATCATGGGTGTGGAACCGGAGGAGTGCGACCTGCTCAAGGACCAGCACGCGCCGCACCATATTCAGGGCCTGTCGATCGGCTTGATCCCGAGCATTCTTAACGTGGGTGTACTGGACGGCATGCTCAAGGTCTCACGCCTGGCGTGCCTCGACATGATGAAACGCATCATGCGCACCGACGCCATCAGCTTGGGTTTGTCTTCGGCCGCCAACATGGTTGCCATTGCCCAACTCGCTCCCGAACTCCCGCCTGAAACGGTGGTGTTGACCATGGTCTACGACAATGCCGATAGCTACCTGCCCAATTTCGAATAATCGGTTTTTCAACCATCCAGACTGTGGGGGTGCCTCCATGGGGGGCTTTATCGACATGCAACAGCTGCACGATGAGTTGCTCACTCACCTCATCCAGACCCTGACGCCTGCGCAGATGAAGCAGTTGGAGCCGCATTTGGCGCCATTGATCCAGAACGCCGCCCAGGCCGTGGCAGAGGACTTGATTGCCTATGCCTATCGCGACCCGGCGTCCCGAGGGCGTGGCGAACTGATCCTGGAATCCTACGCGTCGTTCAAGGCGGTGCTGTTCTACCGGTTGGCACACTTGGTGTGGAATTTTCCCGACCCGGCCAACGGTGTGTTTTCACGCATGGCTCTCAAGCTCAGCAACCAGGGCAAAATCCTCTCCGGCGCCGAAATCCACCCCGCAGCCCGCATTGGCCGGCGCTTTGTGCTGGATCACGGCTTCGGCACCGTGATCGGCGAAACCTGCGAGATCGGTAATGATTGCTACATCCTCTGCGGCGTGACCCTCGGCGCCCGAGGCATTGCCAACAACCCGGACGGCAAACGCCACCCGCGCCTGGGCAATAACGTCGAGGTCGGCTCCGGCGCCCGTGTGCTGGGCTATGTGCTGATTGGCGACAACGTGTTTATCAGCCCTTCGTGTGTGATCACCCAGGATGTGCCGGCGGGCACCAAGGTCAAGGTGGTCAACCAGATCCAATTACAAAAGAATGCCGAATCGGATCACAGCAATTACCTGGGGGCTTTCGCGCTGGATGAGCGTTTGCACGTGGTTGGCGAAGTCAGCGCCAGCCACAAGGTCACGGTGCTGGATGCCGACTTTCACCCTTTGCAGGGGCTGCTGCTGGAGCCCACGGTGAAGGAGCGCCATCATTTGCAGTTTCGTCTGCGTCGCCTGGATACCGGCGACCATCTGCCACGCTTGCCGCTGAACCTGAAAGTCTGTGGCCCCGAATTTGAGATCACCCTGCTCTCCCCGCCTGGCTTAAGCGCAATGGTGCGTCACCTGCTGCAAGCCAGCCCACTGATCGTCGGAGGTTGAACATGTCCGTGCATACCATGGAAACCCTGGCGCTGTTTGACAGCGCGCCCTACCAGAACGCCTTCAGCGCCCGGGTGATTGCCGTCAGTGAACAAGGCATTGCCCTGGAACACACGCTGTTCTACCCCACCGGCGGTGGGCAACCGGGCGACACCGGGCACCTGACCCTGGCCGACGGCACGCGGGTCAACGTGACCGGCACCGTGCGCGACCCGGTGTTGCGCTCGATCATCTGGCACCAGGTTGAACACTGCCCCGAGCAATTGGCGGCGGGCGTGCAGGTGGATGCCGGCCTGGATTGGGAACGGCGCTACCAGCACATGAAGATGCACACCTGCCTGCACCTGCTGTGCTCGATCATTGATGCGCCCGTCACCGGCTGCAGCATCAGCGCAGACAAAGGCCGCCTGGATTTCGATTTACCGGAAATGACCCTCGACAAGGACAGCATCACCCGCGACCTTAATGCCTTGATCGAACAAGCCCATGCCGTGAAGACCCTGTCGATGCCCGCCTCGGAATACTCGACCCTGCTGCAGATCACCCGCACCCAGGCGGTGGCGCCACCGGTCATCCAGGGCTCGGTGCGGGTAATAGAAATCGCCGGGATCGATATCCAGCCGTGCGGTGGCACCCACGTGATCAATACCGAAGAAATCGGCCGGGTGTTCTGCGAAAAAATCGAGAAGAAGAGCAAGCATAACCGCCGGGTGATCCTGCGGTTTGAGGGCTAAAGTACGCGAGTCGGCCAAGCGTGGGCGCTGGAGACCCACGCTTGCCGAAGTGAAGCCAAGCCTTACTGCTTCGCCTCATCAAGGTGCTTTTTCAACACTTGAACCTGTTCCTCAAGCAATGAAATTTGTGTGCTGTAGTAGGACTTCATCTCAGCAATACCCGCTTCGATACTAGCGTTGTCCACCCTGAATTGATCAGCGGTGGGCAGTGCCTGCGTGGGTGACTCGTTGGTCGGATCTGCCGGCTCATCGCTGGTGGTCATAATGGACTTATCCGCTGGCGCCGTTGGCGCCTGGGTTTCAGGTTTGGTCATCGTCTTGACGTGCTCAGTCATACTTTTAAGCTCCTTGCCCAACGCTTCAAAGGCCTCTTTCATCTGCTGCATGAGCTCGCCGATATCATCGCGCAACTGCGTATTTAGCTTGAGCGCCTCCTCAAGCTCTTGATCCTGGGCAACTTCAGTTGTCCGAGCGTCTTGAACAACCTGCTTAACCGACTCTTGAGGTGTTTGAGGCAGTTCTACGGGGGCCTCGTCGGTGTCTTTGCATGGAGCACTCAGTTGCTCACGCAGTTCGACAATATCGTTTTTAAGATTGACGATTTTCTCCTGGCACTCGGTGATAAACGCCTTGAAGTCGATCAGGAGCTGGTTATTTTTACCCAACAACTCCAGGGTCTCAGCCTGTGGGCCGACCTTATGCAATTGCGGCTGGTTAACGAGGGTGTTGTGGCTCGAAAACTGACCGCGTTGCTCTGCCGTCACGGGCGGCCGAGGAGCTGCAGCATCGCCCTGTGTGTCGACACCCGTTGAGGTATCGGCCATGTTTTTCTGACGAAGGGGCTGCGAATATTGCGACGCCTCGTAGCCCGTTGGGGAGTTCGTTTGTGGCCGGGTATTTACGCTATTCATAGGGTGCTTTCTCAAATCCAGACAGTGCTGAGTTGTGGGTTGGCAGAGACTTGCTGCGGCAAGTGATCTGACCCATTGATTGGCATTTATCTGAAAGCGGTTCCCGGGATACAGGATGTGTGGGTAGCTAATTATGTCGGCAGCTCAATCAGTCTTTTCCTGAAGGTTGATCAACGCAGGCAAAACCGGTGCCCAAGCCGCAGTTCGTACAGGAAACTGACAGCAAATTTATGTGCTTGTAACATTCAGAAACGTACAATCCCGCCAGCAATGCATCGTTGCCCCTGACTCACGAAAACAGCGCCCGTCCCTCCCGGTGGGGCATTCGTGCAGCAGCTAAGCTCACTCCCATTACGCCCCTGAATCTGAACGCTGCAGGACTGAATGCCTATGAACAAAGTGTTCCGCGATTACCTGCCGGCATCCACCCTGCGCTTACTGCCCAACCGCTGGGACCTGGTCGCGCTGCCGCTGGTGATCGGCTTTCTGCTGTTTTTCTCCCTTACCGCGCGGGAAACCTGGGCGCCCATCGCCACGTTGCAAAGTGAAGTCATCTCCCTCGACCCGGCCAACCTGCCGGAATACGCGATGCGCACCACGATGCGCATGCTCGCGGCCATGGTCGCGGCGCTGGTTTTTACCCTGCTGTACGGCACCCTGGCCGCCAAAAGCCGACGTGCTGAAAAGCTGCTGGTGCCGGTGCTCGATATCCTGCAATCGGTGCCAGTGCTCGGCTACATCTCATTCACGGTGACGTTCTTCCTGCTGCTGTTCCCTGGGCGCGTGCTCGGCGCCGAACTCGCGGCGATCTTTGCGATCTTCACCAGCCAGGCCTGGAACATGACGTTCAGCTTCTATCAGTCGCTGCGCATGCTGCCCCACGATTTGGTAGAGGTGTCGGCCAACCTGCGGCTTTCCGGCTGGCAGAAGTTCTGGAAGCTCGATGTGCCGTTCGCCATGCCGGGGCTGGTGTGGAACATGATGATGAGCATGTCCGGCGGCTGGTTCTTCGTGGTTGCCTCCGAAGCCATCACCGTCGGCGACAAGACCATCACCCTGCCGGGCGTAGGTTCGTACCTGGCCTTGGCGATCGCCCAGAAAGACCTGCACGCCGTCGGTTACGTGATTTTGGCGATGATTGTGGTGATCCTGCTGTACGACCAGTTGCTGTTCCGCCCGTTGGTGGCCTGGGCTGACAAGTTCCGCATGGAAACCACCGCGTCCCAGGGCGCTGCGCCACAATCCTGGCTGCTGAACCTGATCCAGCGCACGCGCATCGTGCAACGCAGTCTGCGCCCTATTACCCGCACCTTCAGCCGGATCGGCAACAAACGCTTCAGCCTGGCGGGCGGTGCGCTCAAGGCGTTGCCGGCAGAAACACCGGCGGCGTCAAAAGTGATCGACTGGGTGTGGGGCACGTTGATTGCGTTGCTGGCCGCGTATGCGCTGTACCACATCGTGCAATACGTCGGCACCGAAGTGACCTTCGCCGAAGTCGGCCACGTGTTTGTACTGGGCCTGATCACCTTGCTACGCGTGGCCGGGCTGATTCTGATCGCCTCGCTGATCTGGGTGCCTTTAGGCGTAATGATCGGCTTGCGCCCTGCACTGGCGGAAAAAATCCAGCCGCTGGCACAGTTTCTCGCGGCTTTCCCGGCGAACCTGCTGTTCCCGGTGTTTGTGATCGTGATCCTGCACTACAACCTCAACCCGGATATCTGGCTGAGCCCGCTGATCGTGCTGGGCACCCAGTGGTACATCCTGTTCAACGTGATTGCCGGCGCCAGTGCCTTCCCCAATGACTTCAAGGAAGCCGCCGCCAACTTCCGCATCCGTGGCTGGCTGTGGTGGCGCAAGGTGATGCTGCCGGGGATCTTCCCCTATTACGTCACCGGCGCCATTACCGCCTCGGGCGGTGCCTGGAACGCCAGCATCGTGTCCGAGTACGTGTCCTGGGGCCAGGACAATGTGGTCGCCCATGGGCTGGGCGCCTACATCGCGCAAACCACCGCGGCCGGCGACTTCCCGAAAATTGCCCTGGGCGTGGTGGTGATGTCGATCTTCGTGGTGGCGTTCAACCGCGCAGTCTGGCGGCCGATGTACGCCATCGCTGAAAACAAACTTCGTCTGAATTGATGGGATTCGCCGTGATGACTACCTACACCGAAAACACTGCCGATACCCCGCAAATCTACTCGCTGAAAAACGTCAACCGAGTCTTCGGTAAAGGTAAAGACGAGCTGCAAGTGCTCAGCGGCGTCGACCTGAGCCTGCACGAAGGCGAGATCGTCGGCATGCTTGGCCGTTCCGGCTCGGGTAAATCCACCTTGCTGCGCATCATCGCCGGGCTGATCCAGCCATCATCCGGCGAAGTTCGCTACAACGGCGCGCCGCTCAACGGCCCGGCCGAAGGTGTGGCCATGGTGTTCCAGACCTTTGCCCTGTTCCCCTGGCTTACCGTGCTGGAAAACGTCGAAGCCGGCCTGCAAGCCTTGCAAGTCGAGCGCAAGGAAACCCGCCGGCGCGCCTTGGCCGCCATCGACTTGATCGGCCTCGACGGCTTTGAAAACGCCTACCCGCGCGAGCTGTCCGGCGGCATGCGCCAGCGCGTGGGGTTTGCCCGTGGCCTGGTGGTCAACCCGACGCTGTTGCTGATGGACGAGCCCTTCTCGGCCCTTGACGTGCTCACCGCCGAGACGTTGCGCACTGACTTGCTCGACCTGTGGAGCGGCAAACAGCTGCCGATCAAGTCGATCCTGATCGTGACCCACAACATCGAAGAAGCGGTGCTGATGTGCGACCGTATTCTGGTACTGTCATCCAACCCCGGCCGCGTGGTCGCCGAGATCAAGGTGCCGTTCGCGCACCCGCGCAACCGCCTGGACCCGACGTTCCGGCAAATGGTCGACGACATCTACGCACTGATGACCGACCGACGCAGCGCCGATGCCAGCCGTGGCATACCCGAGCTGAAAATGGGCAGCCTGCTGCCGGAGGTATCCACCAACCTGATGGCCGGCCTGATCGAAACCCTGGCCGCCGAGCCTTACAACGGCCACGCCGGCTTGCCGACCGTGGCCGAACGGCGCTTGCTGGAAGTCGATGACCTGTTCCCGGTGGCCGAGATGCTCGAGCATTTGGGTTTCGCTGAACTCAAGGGCGCGGACATCACCCTCACCGACGCCGGCAAGCTGTTCGCCGACTACGGCACGCAAGAGCGCAAAACCCTGTTCGCCGAGCACTTGATCAAACACGTGCCTCTGGCCGCGCGGATTCATCAAGTGTTGCTTGAGCGCAGCGGGCACCGTGCGCCACGGGTGCGTTTTGAGCAGGAGCTGGAAGACTCGATGACCGAAGCCTTTGTGGAGAAAACCCTGGAAAGCGTGGTGGCGTGGGGGCGGTATGCGGAGATTTTTTCCTATGACGACCATACCGAGACATTCAGCCTGGATGATGTGGAAGGCAGTATGTAATGGACCAAGTGGGAGCTGGCTTTTGTGGGAGCTGGCTTGCCTGCGATGCAGGCGACTCGGTGTTTCTGAAGTACCGAGGTGATGCTATCGCAGGCAAGCCAGCTCCCACACAAGCTAGCTCCCCCGTTAGCTTTTTGGTGTTTGTCAGATCACAAACAGGTCCACAAACCGATTCACCGGCGTAGCCTCAAGCCGCGCCTGATCCTTGCACAACGCAAAAATCTCGCCACTGCGCTGCGCGGTAAACCGCGTGGCCAGGTTGGCTTTGAACTTGTCTTCCAGCAATGGAATGCCATCCACCCGACGGCGGCGATGCCCAATCGGGTATTCCACCGCGACTTGTTCAGTGTGGGTGCCATCCTTGAAAAACACCTGCACGGCATTGGCGATAGAGCGCTTGTCGGCCTCCAGGTATTCGCGGCTGTAGCGCAAGTCCTCAACGACTTCCATCTTTTCGCGCAGCTCATCGATGATCGGGTGCGCCGCGTGGAATTCATCCTCGTACTGCTCGGCCACCAGATTACCGAACGCCAACGGCACCGCAGTCATGTACTGCAGGCAGTGGTCGCGGTCGGCGGCGTTAGCCAGCTTCCCGACTTTGGAAATGATGCGAATCGCCGACTCGTGGGTGGTGATCACAATGCGTTCGATTTCATGCAGACGATCCTTGACCAACGGGTGCAAGGTCACCGCCGCTTCACAGGCTGTTTGCGCGTGAAACTCGGCCGGGAAGCTGATCTTGAACAGCACGTTTTCCATCACATAGGTGCCATACGGCTGGGACAGGCTGAACGCACGCTTGTCCTCAGGCTTAAGCGCCAGGTCTTTATTGGTGTGGCTGAACAGCACGTCATAAAAACCCCATTGCGGCGCGCTCAGCACACCGGGGATGCCCATCTCGCCGCGCAGCGCGATATCCGCCAGGCGTACGCCACGGCTCGATGCATCCCCGGCCGCCCAGGATTTGCGCGAGCCGGCATTCGGCGCATGGCGATAGGTGCGCAGCGCCTGTCCATCGACAAACGCGTGGGACAACGCCGACAGCAGCTGTTCACGGTTGGCGCCCATCAGCTTGGCGGTGACCGCCGTGGAGGCGACTTTCACCAGTAACACATGGTCGAGGCCGACGCGGTTGAAGGAATTTTCCAGGGCAATCACGCCCTGGATTTCGTGGGCCATGATCATCGCTTCCAGCACCGCACGCACGGTCAGTGGCGCATCGCCGTTGGCCACGCGTTTTTGCGACAGGTGATCGGCCACGGCGAGGATGCCGCCGAGGTTATCCGAAGGGTGGCCCCATTCGGCGGCGAGCCAAGTGTCGTTGTAGTCGAGCCAGCGCACGATGCAGCCGATGTCCCAGGCGGCTTTGACCGGGTCCAGACGCAATGAAGTGCCCGGCACACGCGCGCCGAACGGCACGACGGTGCCTTCGACGAGCGGCCCCAGGTGCTTGGTGCACTCGGGGAAGCGCAGGGCCAGCAGGCCGCAACCGAGGGTGTCCATCAGGCAATTGCGTGCAGTGTCCAACGCGTCGCGGGAATCGATGCGGTAATTGAGGACGTAGTCGGCAATGTCCTGCAGGACCTGGTCGTAGTCGGGGCGGTTATTCTGGTCGACGTTGGCGCTCATGGCAGTACTCCAAAGTGGGTTGGGGTTAGTCCTCGGGCTTACGGTTATTGGAAAGCAGATCTTGGGTGTCTGCCTTGAAATAGAGAATCACCTGTGGGAGCCGGGCTTGCCCGCGATGGCATCACCTCGGTTCATCTGAAACACAGAGGTGATGCCATCGCAGGCAAGCCAGCTCCCACATAAGCCAGCTCCCGCAAGGGTTAGAACGCGTCGCCGGGCACGCGCACGAAGCCTTCCATCAACACCCGTGCGCTGCGGCTCATGATGGCTTTTTTCACCACCCATTCGCCGTTCACCTGGGTGGCTTCGGCACCGACGCGCAAGGTGCCGGACGGGTGCCCGAACCGCACCGCGTTGCGCTCGACACCACCGGCCGCGAGGTTGACCAGGGTGCCGGAAATCGCCGCCGCCGTGCCAATCGCCACCGCCGCCGTGCCCATCATCGCGTGGTGCAACTTGCCCATGGACAGTGCGCGCACCAGCAAATCCACATCACCGGCCTTGATTGCCTTGCCACTGGAGGCCACGTAATCCAAAGGTTTGGCCACAAACGCGACCTTCGGCGTGTGCTGGCGCTGGGCGGCTTCGTCCAAGTGTTTGATCAGGCCCATGCGCAACGCGCCATAGGCCCGCACGGTCTCGAACATTGCCAGGGCCTTCGGGTCGCTGTTGATCGCGCCTTGCAGCTCGGTGCCGGTGTAGCCGAGGTCTTGGGCGTTGATGAAAATCGTCGGGATACCGGCGTTGATCAGCGTCGCCTTGAAGGTGCCGACACCCGGTACTTCCAGGTCGTCGATCAGGTTGCCGGTGGGAAACATCGAGCCACCGCCGCCCTCTTCTTCCGCTGCCGGGTCCATGAACTCCAGCTGCACTTCGGCAGCCGGGAAGGTCACGCCGTCGAGCTCAAAGTCGCCGGTTTCCTGCACCGCGCCGTCGGTGATCGGCACGTGAG